>ONVG01000121.1 GCA_900321195.1 uncultured Eubacteriales bacterium | reverse complement strand
CCCATAGCCTCGGAAACTGATGCCCGTAAAATGCAATCCTTTGCAAGGTTGGGCGGATTAAAGGAAGCTCCCGCCTCTATAGGCGGTGAGTACTTCACAGCAATATAATATTGAAATAAAGCAAATTTAAAGCTTTGAGGCACAAAAACAGGCACGGTAAACTTCAGAAGAATACCGTGCCTGTGTTTTTTTATATAGCAGCCCAAAGTAAGCCGTAAGGCTTACGACGGCGGAAGCAGGATGTTTTGACCGTGCCGTATGCCGCGTGGATAAAACTTTTCCATTACAGTTAGAGCGGAGCGCAGCGAGCGACACTGCGAATCGGGTGTGCAGGCACTGCACCGCGAATTGGGGGTGCAGGCACTGCGTCAGGAGATTTTGACTGTGACTTATGCCGCGTGGATAAAACTTTTCCATCACAGTTAGAGCGGAGCGCAGCGAGCGACAATGCGAATCGGGGGTGCAGGCTCTGCACCGCTATTCGGTGCGGAGGGCGGTTACAGGGTCTTTTTTGGCTGCTTTGCGTGACGGGATTATGCCGCCGATAAGAGTGAGCAATATGCTGAGAGCTATGAGTATGAGGGCATTGGTGACAGGAAGGAATGCGTTTACATTGTCATTTTCTGCAATGGCATGTATGACCGCATTTATCGGGAACAGCATAAGCAGAGATATGGCTATTCCCATGACTCCCGAAAACAGTCCGATAATAAATGTTTCGGCGTTGAATACACGGGAAATGTTCCGCTTTGATGCACCTATCGCACGGAGTATGCCTATTTCCTTTGTTCTTTCAAGTACGGAAATGTAGGTTATTATTCCTATCATTATAGAGGAAACTATGAGCGATACAGCAACAAAGGCTATAAGAACATAGGAGATGATATTGACTATCGTAGTTACTGAGGACATCAGCAGCCCTACAAGATCGGTGTAAACTATTTTGTCCTCATCGGATGCAGTCTTGTTGTATTCGTCTATGCACTTTGATATACCGTCCTTGCTTTCAAAGCTGTATGCATAAAGGTCTATTGATGATGGCGTGTTGATGTTGACTACTCCCATTTGTTTCAGGTTTTCATCATACGAACCGGAGGAAATGTATTTGTCGTATATATCCGTCAGAGTGTCATTTCCTATCCTTGCAAGAAATCTTTGTATGAGCGCATTAAGCTGTGAATCATTCATCTTTTCAATATCAAGGCTTTTTGCAGACTGTGAAACTCCGCTTTGTGAGCGCATAAAGGATGTTATCATCTTTATTTTATCCTGCAAGCTCATGGATGTTATATACTGCTTGATGTTTTTAAGCTTTTCTTCATTGCTTTCAGCCTTGAATGAAAGACCGTTTAAAATGTTTATGTCCTTGTTTTCCTTTTGCGCCTTTACCGCTTCGCTGTTCTCGGCATAACTGAAAAGATAGTCCGTGAGAGCTTTTGTATAGGCTACATTAGATTTTATTATGTTGCTGCCGTTTTCGTTTTTAGGCTTTATGATGCCCGTTATTCTCATCTTTACGGATGATCTCAGCTTATCCTCTATCTTCGTTTCATCATTTGCTATGTTGTCAAATGTGCCTTTGTCGTTCTTTACATAAAGGTCGCTTGCAGGAAGAAGATAATATTCCTGCTGACATATCTTTCCGTAATCGATGCGCTTTGTTTCAAGCTCGACTTTTTCATAATTCGTTATGCGCTTTGTCGTGTCCCTGTATTCTTTCAAAGGAAGCATTCCCAACTGATAGATAGTGGTTATCGGTATCTCGTTGTCGTAATCGAGTACAAGCACCATTTCATCATATTTTTTCGGCATAGAACCATATACTACATCATAGTTGTCGGTTATTATAGAGCCTATGCCCTTTCCGTTCTCATCTGCTATAAGCTGTGTGAATGTGGATTTGTTGTCGAACATCGAGCCTGTGCCTGTTCCCGAACCATAAGATGAACTCATGGTTATCGAGCCGAACTGCATGGTTGATGAATCATCATTCAATGAGCTGCCGTCCGTGTTTATAAGCTCGTCATTTTCGTCATAGGTGTAAAGTCCGAATTTGGTGTCGTATGAATAAACTATGCCGTTATCGCTGAGATACTTATGTATCTCACTGTCCTTGTTTTCAAGATATTCCTTGAATTTCGTGAGGTTGTTTTTAGTAAAGCTCCCTGACATGTTCGCAGCCATCTGAAGCTTTGCATTGTCTGGACATGATCGCCGATTATCTGATCCGCGAGGAGACGATCACCGGCAAGGAATTCATGCAGCTCTACAGGCAGGCGAAGGGCATTCCGGAGCCCGAAGAGGGCGAGGACAGCGCTGAGGCCGCTATTGAAGCTGAGAGAAAGGGATGTGAGAAATGACATTGAGGACTTGCCCATATTTTTATGCTCGGCTTTGGAGCTTTCTTCTTCTTTGACTTCAAAAGGATTTGAGTCTGAGGTTATTTTTCCGTCGCTGAGCTTTACTATCCTTGTAGCATATTTTTCCGCAAGCTCCGGATTGTGAGTTACCATTATAACAAGTCTGTCATTGGCTACTTCATTGAGAAGATCCATTACCTGAAGACTTGTTTCCGAGTCGAGAGCGCCTGTCGGCTCATCTGCAAGAAGTATATCCGGGTCGTTAACGAGCGCTCTTGCAATAGCGACTCTCTGCATCTGACCGCCTGAAAGCTGATTGGGACGTTTATGGCACTGGTCGCCAAGTCCGACCTTTTCAAGAGCCTCCTTTGCGCGTTTTTTTCTTTCGGATTTTGATATTCCCGATATGGTAAGGGCAAGCTCGACATTTGAAAGTATAGTCTGATGCGGTATCAGATTATAGCTTTGAAAAACAAAGCCTATAGTGTGGTTTCGGTATGAGTCCCAATCTCTGTCCTTGTACTTTTTTGTGGATATCCCGTTTATGATAAGGTCGCCGCTGTCATATCTGTCAAGACCGCCGACAACATTCAGAAGTGTGGTTTTTCCCGAACCGCTCGGACCGAGTATCGCTACAAATTCATTGTCACGAAAGTTAAGGCTTATGCCGTCAAGCGCTGTCTGCTTCAGCTCGCCTGTGATATATTCTTTTTTGATATTCTTTATTGTAAGCAATATCTTCTTCTCCTTTCAGGTGTTATATACATATAACATTATATCATAAAAAAATGACGATTAAAATACTTTTATTAAAAATAGCTTTGTGGTATAATATATTAAACGGAATATAATAAAGAAAAAGAGGAAGAAAAAATGACACTAAAGGATATCAAAACGGGACATTCCGCCGTTGTCACAAAAGTGGGCGGAGACGGAAGCCTGAGACAGCATTTTCTTGATATGGGCATCATACCCGGAGAGGTCATTACTGTAGAGAAATATGCGCCGATGGGCGACCCTGTTCAGATAAGGATACACGGCTATGAGCTTACACTTCGTCTTGACGATGCAAAGAATATAGATGTAAGTCCTTGTAAAAATAATGACGGCAAAGCGGCTGCAAAGAAAAAATCAAAAAGCAGAGAGATAGCTCATCCGGGACTCGGCGAGGAAGGAAAATATCACGAGAAAGCCAATGAAGAGCCGCTGCCTGATGATACAGTGCTTACGTATGCTCTTGTTGGAAATCAGAACAGCGGCAAGACAACGCTTTTCAACAGGCTGACAGGCTCAAGACAGCATGTGGGAAATTTTCCCGGAGTTACCGTTGACAGAAAGGACGGAGCTATAAAGGGTCATCCGAAAACGCTTGTAACAGACCTGCCGGGAATTTATTCTATGTCGCCTTATACCAGCGAGGAGATAGTTTCGAGAAATTTTGTGCTGAACGAAAAGCCCAAGGCAATAATAAATATAGTTGACGCAACAAATATAGAGAGAAACCTGTATCTTACGATGCAGCTTCTTGAAATGGATGTTCCTATGGTCATAGCGCTGAATATAATGGATGAAGTCACGGGAAACGGCGGGTCTGTAGATATAAATGCGCTTGAATCACTTTTGGGAGTTCCTGTTGTTCCGATATCGGCGGCAAAAAATCAGGGCGTTGACGAGCTTGTAAAGCATGCTCTGCATATCGCGCACTACGGTGAAAAACCGAAAAGACAGGATTTTTGCAGCGTTTCGGATCATAACGGCGCAGTCCATAAATGTCTGCATGCAGTCATACATCTTATCGAGGACAAGGCTAAAAAGGCTGATATGCCGGTAAGGTTCGCAGCGTCAAAGCTTGTCGAGGGTGACAGCCTTATCCCCGAAAGACTCGGACTTGATGAGCAGGAAAAAGAGATACTTGAGCATATAATAAAACAGATGGAAAAGGAAAGAGGACTTGACAGGAATGCGGCTATTGCGGATATGCGTTTTTCGTTTATCGAAAGGGTGTGCAGTCAGACAGTCGTTAAACCCGGTGAGAGCAAAGAGCATGTACGCAGCCGCAGGATAGATAAGATATTGACCGGAAAATTTACGGCTATACCGTGTTTTGTACTCATAATGCTTGCTGTATTCTGGCTGACATTCGATGTTGTGGGCGCAGCGCTGCAAAATCTTCTTGAAATGGGCATGACAGTGCTGAAAGGACAGCTAAGAGCGGTATTTGAAGCATATCAGGTCAATGAAGTGCTGAAAAGCCTTTTGCTTGACGGCATATTTGAAGGAATAAGCAGTGTGCTGAGCTTCCTGCCGATAATAGTAACGCTGTTTTTCTTCCTGTCGCTGTTAGAGGACAGCGGTTATCTTGCAAGAGTGGCTTTCTTTATGGATAAGCTTTTAAGAAAGATAGGTCTTTCGGGAAGAAGTATAGTCCCCATGCTGATAGGCTTCGGCTGTACAGTTCCGGCGGTAATGTCTACAAGAACACTGCCGAGTGAAAGAGACAGGCGGATGACTGTCCTGCTTACGCCGTTTATGAGCTGCAGCGCAAAGCTGCCTATATATGCATTTCTTGTAAGCGCATTTTTTAATGATTACAGGGCTTTGGTAATGATAGGACTTTATGTTCTTGGAATAGTTCTTGGAATACTTGCGGCGCTTTTGTATAAAAAGACACTGTTCAAGGGTGAGGCTGTACCGTTTGTAATGGAGCTGCCGAATTATCGTCTGCCCGGTGCAAAGAATGTTGCACATCTTTTGTGGGAAAAGTCAAAGGACTTTTTGCAGAGAGCGTTCACGGTAATATTTGCGGCCTCTATCGTTGTATGGCTGCTGCAAAACTTTGACGCGCGCTTTAATCTTACGACCGACCCGCAGAAAAGCATACTTTCCGTTATAGCCGGATTTGTTGCACCTGTATTTGTGCCTGCCGGACTTGGCGACTGGCGTTTGGTAACAGCACTTTTCACCGGCTTTATGGCAAAGGAGAGTGTAGTGTCAACGCTGGAAGTACTTTTCAAGGGCGGTCTTGCTGCTGCGATATCACCTGTAACTGCTGTATGTATGCTCGTGTTCTGTCTGCTTTATACGCCGTGTGTTGCGGCGGTAGCAGCCGTAAAGAGAGAGCTTGGCAGAAAATGGGCGTTAGGCGTCGTTATATTTCAGTGTATTACCGCATGGGCAGCGGCGGTGTGTATCAATCTTTTAGCCTTTTGTTTCCACTGGTAAATTTTACGGAGGGATAATAATGAATGCTGCGGATGTGATCCTTATAATTCTTATAGCAGCGGCACTGATACTTTGTATCATAAGTATCATACGCAGACGCAAAAAGGGAAAGGGCTGCTCGTGCGGCTGTTCCTGCTGCAGCGCCGACTGCAAAAAAAGAGAATAGATAATAAGATATCCCCCTGAGCTGTGATTCAGGGGGATATTTTTGTCATCTTACAGATACGGTATATTCTTTTGATATCATGCGGCGCTCGGCATCTTTTATTCGGAGGTATATTTTATATGTGCCTGCTTTCGGCAGAGTAAAGCGTATTTTGTTATTTGATGAGTAATTCTGCGCTATGCTCCAATTTTTGTCATTGATATTTTTATAGTACACTGCAAAGGTATACGGTTCGGCTCCGTCAATGACCTTTGCTGATATACATACCGTCCTGTCAAGTACGCCTATTACAGACGCATCCTGCATAGGAGGTTTTTTGTCGGAGAATTTTACACCGTTTGCTTTTGCAGCGGCTTCGGCTGTACTTCCTTTTTTTGCATAAACAGTGAGCTTCGGACAGCTCGTAAAGGCTATATTGTCTATCTGTACGTTATTGCTGAGTATAGTAAGACTTTTCAGGTTTTCACAGCAGCAGAAAGCAAGACTATATATTTTTGTTACGCTTTCGGGAAGTCTTACGCTTACAAGTGATGAACAGTGGTCGAAAACATTTGAGTATATCTTTGTTGTCTTGTCGGACAGATTAACATTGCTGAGTGAAGTGCAGCCCTCAAACAGTGAGAAATTAAGGACAGTAACTTTTTCAGGAATGGTAATATTTTTTATTTTCTGACAGCTTGAAAAGGCATATTTTTCAATGACAGATACGCTTTCCGGAATGTCTATGGACTCTAAATTTTTGCAGCCGTTGAAAGCAGCGGTTTTCAGAGTAGTAAGTCCGTTGTTGAGTGTTATGTTTTTAAGTCCGAGACAATATGCAAAAGCATTGAACTCTATTGTTTTTACTGAGCCGGGAACATAAACGTAAGTCAGCTTATTGCATTCGCTGAATGCGTATTTGTCTATGACCGTAACGCCGGAGGGAACTGTATATTTTCCCGAACGGCCGTTAGGATATATTTTTAGCGAGGTTTTGTTTTTGTTGAAAAGAACGCCGTTTACGGCAGTAAAGTAACTGCTTTTTGAATCTGTTTTGAATGACTGCAAATTGTTACAGCCGATAAAAGCATTCCCGTTTATTGTACGGATACTTTTTGGAATATATACGGTTTTCAGAGTCGTACAGTTTTTGAAAGCAGATGAGCCTATTTCTGTTACGGTTTTTCCGCTGATACTCTGCGGGATTTTTACATCAGTTTCGCGTCCTTTATATTTTGTGATAGTGACTGTGTTGTTTGAATTGACTGTATAGTTATAGTCATCATTTACGGAAGCGGCAGCAGACATAGCCGACGGAGCTGCATATACGTCAGCGGATGTTGGCAGAGCGCTTGTTCCCGACATTAAAAGTACAGTCAGCGACAGC
>ONVG01000120.1 GCA_900321195.1 uncultured Eubacteriales bacterium | reverse complement strand
ACAGAAACAAACTATTTTGGAAATATAGTCTTTACTGCATACGGAATTAAGGAAAGGCATCACAAATCAGTTCTTAGTGATTATATATTGGTGCCGTTTGAAGATACGCAATTCTATGCTATGGCAGGATATGATGAAGCTTTGACTGATAAGTTTTGAATTCTTCCTCACGCGGCAAAGAGTTTATTACCTTGAGGTGAGTTCTGTACGAATCGATAAGAGCATCTCTGAAACGGCTGACTTCGGACTGTATCTGAACGATAAGCGTTTTCTGCTGCTCGATTATCCTGTTGTTTTCCTCTATACTGCTTGCCGATCTTCTCAGCGCGCTGTTGAGTATAGTTTCAGCCTTCATTTCCGACTGATAGATAAATGACGAGCCTCTTTCATATGCATCGTTTTCTATTGCGGCTGCCTTGTCGTTTGCATCACCTATTATAGCATCGGCCTTTTCGTATGCATCTATTATAGTCTTGTCGGAGCTTTCTGTTGCCTCTTCAAGTATCTGTTCTGCCCTTTCGTGCGCATCGCTTATTGTTTTTTCTGCGCTTTCATCAGCCTCTGCAAGAGTTTTTTCTGCCTGAGCGTTAGCTTCGTTTATAGTTTTTTCTGCGCTCTGATTTGCGTTGAAAACAGTTCTCTCAGCCTGTTCGTTCGCGTCACGGACAGTTTTTTCTGCGTTCTCGTTTGCATCACGAATGAGCTTTTTGGCTGTTATCTCAGCCGTGATTATCGCATCCTGAACGCTTGCGGCATTTTCTTCATATCGGATAAGTCTTGAATTGAGCTGCTCAATACGTGCTTCAAGCTCCTTGTTTGTCTGTTCGAGTGTTTTTACGGTTTCCGTAACTCCTTCAACAAAGCTGTCAACTTCTTCTATCCTATAGCCGCCGCTGAGTCCCGACCTGCGAAAGCTTATCTTTTCTATTTCATTCAACGTAAGCATTTATTTACACCCTCTCTATAGGTTTTGTTTTTGCTGTAAAGCAGCTTTATGTTTATGCCGTGAATATATCATCAGAAATAGATATTATCGCTCTCGACTTCATTCATCGCATCGTCGCCCGAAAGCTTTACATTGCTCGGCATTACTATATATGTATCTTCCGATATTCTGCTTATTTTTCCGTTATGTGCATATGCAACACCGCTGAGGAAGTCTATTATACGCTTTGCGACATCCTTGTTGGTCTGCTCCATATTGAGTATTATAGTACTCCTTTTTATGAACTCATCAGCCATTGATGTTATATCCTTATCAAAATTTTCAGGCTTGAAAAGAACGAAGTTTACTTTTGAAGTATCGTGTATATTTATAACATTGCCGCTGTCACCGTTACTGCCGGCTGCAGCCTGCTGCTGAACAGGTCGCTCATCATATGATTCTTCCTCTGCGGGCGCATCATCCTGCTCTGCCTGCTCCATTTCATATTCTGTGTAATCATCCTCATACTCTTCCATGTCCTCATCGGGCTGTTTGAGCATATTCTTGAATTTTCCCATAAAACCTGCCATTTTTGTTTTTCCTCCCAATATTATCTGTATATGCGGGCGCCAAAAAGTCCTGAGCCTACTCTGACCATGTTTGCTCCCGCAAGTATCGCTTCCTGATAATCATCAGACATACCCATAGACAAAAAGTCCATAGATACATTATCTAATGTTTTAGCCGAAATGTCAATAAATAATTTGTTCATTTTATCAAAATATTTATAATTTTCTGTTTTCGAGCCGCAAATTGGCGGAATTGTCATCAATCCGCGCACTTTTATATTTTCAAGCTTTGATGTTTTTTCCAACAGCTCAAAAAGCTCTTCTTCAAGCACTCCCGATTTATTTTCTTCCCTGCCGATATTCACCTCGATAAGTATATCCGTATCAACGCCGTTCTTTACAGACTGCTTTGATATCTCAGACGCTAATTTAAGGCTGTCAACGGACTGTATCATAGACACCTTTCCTATTATCTGCCTTACTTTATTTGTCTGGAGATGACCGATAAACTGCAGCTGACAGTTTGCAAGGTCATATTCGTCATACTTTGACAAAAGCTCCTGCACCTTATTTTCTCCTATATATCTCAGTCCGAGAGATACCGCATGATTTATAACTATCGGCTCTACAGTCTTTGTAGCGGCAAGAAATGTTATATCCTCCGGACATCTTCCGGACTTTATTGCTGCCGCAGCTATATTTTCGGTTATCTCATTATAATTCTTTTCAACAGAATAGAATATATCACGTATTTCTGGCGATAATTTTTCCGTCATAAAGATTTGCTCCCTCCACTATTATTTCATCATATACTTCAAGCTTTCCGAATTCATTTGAAAACGGTGTGAGATTTTTGTCAGTATCGCTTATAACTATATTTTCACCCGAATATATCGGGAATATCTCACGGAAGGATACGGAATTTCCAAGCTTTACATATACTCCTGTAACGGTCTTGCTGTCTGTCTTTACATTGCCGCTGCTGTCCTCAGTCAGCTTTGTTATCTCTTTATCATGTACAGCGGATTTCGGTATGCTTATGCCGCTGTATTCCTCTACTATTACGGATATCTCGCCGCGTCTGAATGACGCCATCTCGTCATTCATCATAGTACCCCTGAACACCGCCACGCCGTCAGAGTCCCTTTTTTCCTGATTTATCGAATAAAGCTCGACATTTATTTTCTGTGATGATACAACGGGGATATCAAGCTTTAATGTCGGATTGTTTTTCAGCTTCAATATATCGTCAGGCGTTACCTTGCAGACTAAATACCAGTAAACACCGTTTATCGTCTTTCCTATGACCTTTGAAGGAACATTTATCGGCTTTATTGCATCTCCTTCAATATCGGACGGCTTCAGACTTTTAAGCTGACTTGTCTTTATGATATTTTCATAGCCGTCTGCGCTGCCTACGAAATAGCCTGTAACGGGAGATTTTATCTCCATGCTTTTCTTCTGCTTTGCAGATGATTTTTCAAGCTCGTCAAGCTTTTTTTTCAGCTTGTTTATCCTTTCGTTATAATCCGTCGTCTTTCCTGTGACGAGCTGACGCTCATTTATATAATAAACCACTCTTTCGATATTGCCGTTTACTTCAGAAAGGTCTCCTGTGTTGAGCAGCTGATTTGCTTCAACAAGATTATTTCCTATTGCCTTGTCAAGCTCATCGGGGCTTTGGGTTATGTTATCCAGATTTTTTTGAAGCCATTCAAGTTCCTCTATCTGTTCTTTAAGATGCTCTATATCCTTTTTCTTTCCTGCAGAATCGGCATTCTCGAATACTCCTGCTACCGCTTCATTGACTGAGACCTTTGCTCCGTCATCATGGTTATATGATATTATGCCGTCGCCCGAATACTCTATCATCGTTTCATCACGAACGACATAACAATCAGCCGTGAATGAATCATAGGCTACAGTTTCCTTTGCAGAAACGGTCTTTACCTGTGTAAAGCTCGCCCTGCTGACCTGAAATATCACATACGCTATAACAAGCAGCGTGATTATGACCATTATTATCTTCTTTACGATAACTGATCTGTCCATTATTTCCCCTCCATTCTTATTATCCTTTCCGCTTCTTCCATAAGGTCGGGAGTATTGTCTATTTCTATCCAGTTTATATATTCGTCACGTCTGAACCATGTGAGCTGACGTTTCGCATATCTCCTTGTTTCCATTTTAAGCTTTTCAACAGCCGCTTCAAGCGACATCCTGCCCTCAAGATACGGTTTAAGCTCCTTATATCCTATCGCCGCCGATGCCGTAAGGCTCTTTTTATCCGAATAGAATCTTTCAGCCTCATCCAGAAGACCTTTATCCATCATCCTGTCAACGCGCTGATTTATTCTTTCGTAAAGCTTTGCCCTGTCGGCAAAGGTAAGTCCTATTGCGGTAACATCATACGGTGAGGGAACAAGTCTTGAACGCGCTATCTGCTCCGTCATCGTCACTCCTGTTGTATGATATATCTCTATGGCTCTTATTATCCTCTTGCTGTTAGTCGGGCTGAGCCTTGCGGCGCATTCGGGGTCAAATTCCGCAAGCTCTTTTAAAAGCACTTCTCCGCCCTCGTTTATATATCTTTCGTTAAGCTCTGCGCGAAGCTCGTCATTTCTTTGCTCATCCGAAAAGCTTATGTTATTAAGAAGTGAACGTATATACAGTCCTGAGCCTCCGCAAAGTATAGGCAGCTTTCCTTTTAATATTATTTTGTCTATCGTAGCCGACGCAAGCTTTACATAATCCGATACGGAAAATTCCTCTGTCGGTTCAAGAAAATCTATAAGATGATGAGGCACTCCTTCCTGTTCTTCCTCCGTCGGCTTTGCTGACGCTATATCCATCCCCTTGTATATCTGCATCGAGTCGGCAGAAACGACCTCTCCGTCATATTTTTTTGCTATCTTTACTGCAAGCGCAGTCTTTCCTGATGCCGTAGGTCCCACTACGGCTATAATTCTTTTCTTTCCTTCCATTTTCTTCACCCGTGATAAAATCATTTCCCGATAAGAATTCTTACCGCATCGACCGCCGTCTTTACGGCAGCCTCGGTATCCATAACATCATCATCACTATATCCAAGTTTCTTTCTTTCCTGATTCCACAATGCATGCAGCACACAGCCTGTTTTTATCCCTCTTGCCGCCGACACGGTAAAAAGCGCGGCAGCCTCCATCTCTGATGCAAGCACACCCAGCCTTTTCCATGCTTCCCACTTGCTTTCAAGCTCATAGGATACGGGCATTGTCTGAGGACTGTGCTGACCGTAAAATGAATCCTTGCTCTGTATTACGCCTGTATGATAATTCTGACGGTTATTCTCTGCCGCCTTTACAAGGGCGCACACAACATCAAAATCAGCAGCCGCAGGAAATTCTATCGGCGCATATTCCTTTGAAGTGCCTTCCATCCTGACAGCCGCTATATTCAAGTCCGCACCTCCAAAGCTCTTCAAGCGCTATTGCGGCAGACGGTCCGCCGATACCTGTTGACATGACTATAACTCTTTCGCCGTCAAGCGTTCCGGCATAAGAATTGAACTCACGGTTGCAGGCAAGCGGACGCGCATCATCAAGATATTTTGCGATAAGTTCTGCTCTTCCGGGGTCTCCCGGCATTATTGCATATTTAGCGCCCTCGCTCTGTTTTATGTTTATATGGAACATTCTTTCCTCATTCATATCTCAGAACATTCCCTTCTTTCTAAGTATGATATACATTATAAGCATAAGCACTCCGGACAGTATTATCGGGAACCACCATGTTTTATCAAACGGCAGACCGTTGAGTATATTCATTCCGTAAAAGCCTGATATTACAGTCGGTACCGATACCAAAAGTGTAAGAGAAGCCTGTATCTTCATTATTACGTTCAGGTTATTGGAAATGATGGATGCGAAAACATCCATTGTTCCCGTAAGGATGTTAAGATGTATCGCAGCCATATCGACAGCCTGCTTTATCTCGATAAGCACATCCTCAAGAAGATCCTGATCCTCATCATAAAGCTTGATGTATCTTCCGCGCATTATCTTTTCAAGTGTCAGCTCGTCTGCTTTAAGTGATGATGAAAAATACACAAGTGATTTCTCTATATCAAGGAGCTGATGAAGATCCTTATTCTGCGCGGTCCGTCTTAGCTCACGCTCGATGCGGTTGTTTATCTTATCTATCTGTTTGAGGTACTGGAGATATTTTGTTGCCATTCTCAGCATTATATGCAGTACAAAATGAGTTTTGTAGCCTGTTACGACATTCCTGACAACACCCTCCGAAAATTCGCTCAGCACCGTATTGTCTTTGAGCGCTACGGTTATTACATTCTTATCGGTTATCATTATGCCGATAGGCATTGTCGAGTAGGTTATGTTCTTCTGAGCCTTTTCTACAACAGGGACATCTATGATTATAAGAGTAGTATCATCCTCGCTGTCGATATGGGATGACTCCTCCTCATCAAGCGCCGAGCGCATAAGCTCAGGCGGTATCATAAACGTATCGAGCAGGTACTGCACTTCTTCATCGTCGGGCGCTATGCAGTTCACCCAGCAGCCCTGCTCATATTCCCTTATTTCCTGTATCTTTCCCTCTACTGTCTTGTAATAGCTTATCATAAAGTACGCCCTTTCATTTACAGGGACGCCTGCGGTAAACTGTGCGTCCCTTTATTTCTGTTGTTCTCTATCCGTTTCACATAAGGATCAGGACCCACAGTTATACCACCTCACTCATTCAATGTATTTATCTATACCGATACATAATATATTATAATATTTTACACATAAATAATCAAGTCAATTTGTCACATACACGCAAAAAATCTACGAAAATCTTTCAGACACACTTTCCGCTCCTCGTGTATATTATATATCAGTCAAAAGCTTTGCGGCAGGAAATTCGGGAGTGATGCTATGCTGTACAAAAAGCCTCAAAAAAGCAAAACGAAACGGCGCAGGATAATAATTCTGTGCTGTTTCATAATGTCAGTATTTATTTTTCTTGAATTCAGGCTAAAGCCTGTCGCTTCATCCATAGCCGAAATGCAGGCAAGGTCTCTTGCGACCGAGATAATAAATCAGAGTGTAGCCGATATCATAACCGAGAACAATATAACATGCGAGCAGCTTGAAACGATAAAATTTTCACCCGACAACAGGATAACCGCCGTATGCTCAGACACTATCGTTACAAACAAGCTAAAAAACGACATTACCCTGAGAATACAGGAAAACATTTCGGGGATACGCAGCAGGCGTACAGACATACCTCTTGGAACTATCACGGGATATGAGCTTTTCAATGGTCTGGGACCCTCGATACCGCTTTTCATATCATTATCGGGAAATGTCAGGAGTGATTTTGAAAGCACCTTTGAAAGCGGCGGACTTAATCAGACGGTACATAAGCTGTCTGTAAAGATCTCCGCCGAGATAACGGTTCTGATGCCGCTCGGCTCCTACTCAACAAATGTTGATACCTCCGTACTTATAGGCGAAACAGTCATTGTCGGCGAAACACCCTCAGGAATGGTAATAAAGAATAAATAATAAAGAAACTTTTAAACATTGACTTTTTATGATATAATTATAATAAAATATTAAGGGAGTGTATAAAATGGAATACAGGATAACGGAAAGAGGTACGGAGCTTATTGTCGGGAGCTGCTTCGACCTCAAAAACACATTCGACTGCGGACAGTGCTTCCGCTGGGACGAAAACCCTGACGGCTCATACAGCGGTACCGCAAAAGGAAAACATCTTAAAATATACCGTGACGGCGGTGTTATAGTCCTTGAAAACTGCAGCAGTGATGACTTTGAAAATATCTGGAGAAAATATTTCGATATCGATACCGTCTATGATGACATAAGAAAAGAAATAGTCGAGCTTTGCCCGACACTTGAATGCGCGGTCAAAAGTATTGACGGGATAAGGATATTATCTCAGGAGCCCTGGGAAGCTCTGTGCTCCTTCATAATCTCGCAGAACAACAATATCCCCCGAATAAAGGGCATAGTATCACGTCTTTGCGAAAGCTTCGGTGAGCCTATA
>ONVG01000117.1 GCA_900321195.1 uncultured Eubacteriales bacterium | reverse complement strand
TTTGTCAAAAATAATGTTCGATTGTCTGCTGGATTCATCCAATATCATCAGAATCCTTCATCATTATTTTTCTTTTAAAGAAAGTTGATTTCCGTGGCTGCCCGCTTTTTTTTGTTGATTTGAGAATAAAAATAGTGTATAATATAGGGGAAAAAAGGGGTGAGTACATGACGGGCATATATGAGATGGCAGAAAAAAAGATAAAAATAATATCATTGCATAAAAAAGTGCATGATTACTGCAGGGACTACCGCTCTTACGGAGAGCCTGATTTTACGGCTGAGACAACTCAGTCGGATATTGATTATGAAAGAGTCCGCTCTGCAAGGACCGATGCGCTTGAAGGGCTGCCTCAGAGAGTCTCTTCTGACTCCTACCTTGAAGAGCTTGCCGTATACCGCAAAATTGCGGAAAAAATGCCCGATTATGATACCTTCCTGTTTCACGGCTCGGCTGTAGCGGTAGACGGACAGTGCTATCTTTTTACCGCAAAAAGCGGAACAGGAAAATCAACTCATACCCGTCTTTGGAGAGAGCTTCTTGGCGACAAAGCAGTGATGGTAAACGATGACAAACCTCTTATCAGGGCAGATGAAAACGAAGTTGTTGTATTCGGTACCCCATACAACGGAAAGCACCGGCTCGGTACAAATATTTCAGTACCGCTCAAGGCTGTATGTATTCGGCGTCCGTATGGCTGAAAGCGTCAAGTTTTGGCGCCTTGGCTGCAATATGTATATCTCTGCTGCTCAGACCTCATACAGTGCAATGAAAGGATGAATAAGTTGAAGCTTAACAAAAACTTTCTGGTCCATAAGACAGATAAAGAAACAATAGTAGTTCCTACAGGAAAAGCAGAGTTCTCAGGAGTTGTAAAGGGCAATCAGACTCTTGGAACAATTCTTGATCTTCTGAAAAAGGATACCACCATAGAAAAAATAGTGGATTCTATGTTGAAAGAGTACGACGCTCCCCGCGAGGTTATCGAAAAAGATGTCAGGACGACTGTAAGCCGCCTCAGAGAGATCGGTGCAATAGATGGATAAGCTGCGGTATGAGGATTATATTGAACAAAACGGCAGCCTGACATATACAAACGTAGGAGTAAGCATGCTTCCGCTTCTGCGTCAGGGCAAGGATATGTTTATAGTATCAAAGCGTGACGGACAGCGCTGCAAGGTCGGAGATGTGGTTCTGTATAAAAGACCGCCGGATCAGTATGTTCTTCACCGCATAATAAAAGTCCGTCAGAATGACTATGTAATTCTCGGCGACAATTGCGTCAACAAGGAATACGGAATAAAAGACGAGGATATTATCGGCGTAATGACGCGATATATCCGAAACGGCAAAGAACATGATATTTCCGAAAAGAAATACAGGTTCTATTCTTTTGTATGGCTTCATTCTATACCGCTGAGAACGGGATGCAAAAAGGTAAAGTACAGGATGAAAAATCTTGTCAGAAAAATAGTGAAAAATGAAAAATAAAGATACTTTAAAATGGATATATAAAGTTCAGGGGAAGAAAAAAATATATATTCTGCTTTTGATAATCGTTCAGATGCTTCACGGAGGCAGCGGAGTTCTTTATGCTCTTCTGTTAAGAAATATTGTTGACAGTGCGGTTGCAGGAGAAAAAGCGGATTTTTTTATAAACATTGCCTTGGTTATTTTACTTGTGACAGCTCAGCTCGCAATGAGGGCTGTCATCAGATTTCTGAATGAGCTTTCAAAGGCTTCACTTGAAAATATATTTAAAGAGCGTCTGATGAACTGCCTTCTGAAAAAGAATTATGCGGCAGTAGAGGCTGTTCATTCGGGAGAATGGCTCAACCGTCTGACAAACGATACGGTGGTTGTTTCTACGGGTCTTACCGAGATCCTTCCCGGAATATTGGGAATGGCAGTAAAAATGATCAGCGCCGTAATTATGATAATAATACTTCAGCCGTGGTTTACATGGGTGATCCTGCCCGGAGGCGCCGCTATGGTGCTTCTTACATACGGCTTCAGAAAGGTCCTCAAGAGGCTGCACAAAAATGTTCAGGAAAAGGACGGTTCGCTTCGTATTTTTATGCAGGAAACTCTGGGAAATATGATGATGATAAGATCGTTTTCAGCAGAGCATCAGACAGAGCTTGAAATGACCGACAAAGCAAAAGCTCACAAAGATGCTCGCATGAAAAAGAACCGTTTTTCAAACTTCTGTAATATTGGGTTTGGAACTGCATTTCAGGGAATGTACCTTTTTGGTGTGATTTGGTGCGGCTGGGGAATACTGATCGGCACTATCTCATACGGCACACTGACCGCAATAACTCAGCTTATTTCACAGATCCAGTCTCCTTTTGCAAATATCACGGGTTATCTTCCAAGATACTATGCAATGACCGCAAGCGCAGAAAGACTTATGGAAATAGAAGACTTTGAAGAAGATATCAGCGAATCTTCATTGGGAATAAAAGAGATAGATGAATTCTATCACAGATCTCTGAAGGATTTCGGACTTGAGAACGTCGGATTTACATATTATCCTCCGACCGATAAGGTTACCGGATTGTCAAAGGACGGAATGCCCGTTGTGCTGGACGGAATAAATATCAGCATAAAAAAGGGTGAATATGTTGCCTTTACCGGACAAAGCGGCTGCGGAAAATCTACGGTCATAAAGCTGCTGATGAGTATTTATCTTCCCGATAAAGGAATCTGTTACATTGATTCTGAAGAGGGCAGGCAAACACTTTCTCCAAGATGGCACAGACTGTTTGCCTATGTTCCTCAGGGCAACAAGCTCATGACAGGAACCGTAAGAGAGGCAGTAGCTTTTTCGGACAAATCCCTTATGCATGATGAAGATAAGATTGCCAGGGCTTTGAAGATCGCATGTGCTGATGAATTTGTTTCACAGCTTGAAAACGGAGCAGATACTCTTCTGGGTGAAAGAGGATGGGTCTTTCTGAAGGTCAGACTCAGCGAATTGCAATTGCAAGGGCGGTTTTTTCGGATAGTCCTGTGCTGATTCTTGATGAAGCCACAAGTTCTCTTGATGCAGATACCGAAAAAAAATTGCTCGAAAACCTTCGCAATCTTACAGATAAAACGGTCATAATAGTTACTCATCGTCCAAAGGCCCTTGAGATCTGCGACAGAGTAATAAGATTTACTGAAGACGGAATAATCCCGCAGGATATCAGGCAAATTCAGGATAAACATGGATAATACTCATGTCTATCCGATTTTCTTTCTGAACTCAGCACGAAAAAAATTAATTGAATATTTCAAGTTGTGAAATTCTTGCCAGTCTTTGAAAAAACTATTGCATTATAATGAAAAAAAGTGTATAATATAATTATAAAATTATATTATTACTTAATATGAAAAGTGTATACTTTTGAAGAGCGTTAAAGATTTTGAAGAGATTTACGAGATTTTCTTTGCTAAGGGAGTATGCGACTGATTATTGAACATTCACTTTATGTGTAATGAAAGCCGAGGCGACTTTTGATGAAAACAACAACCTCAAGAAAGAAAAAAATAACTAACCGCAGATTGATCCTTCTGGCAGCAACATTGCTCTTTTTACAGATAGTTATTCTGATGTCTCTTGCGTTTTATCAGGGTTTTGATCTTGTTTCAAACCGTTTTTCAGCGGCGACACTTGATGTTCTGCTTCTTGAAAATCAGTATGATCTGACCCCTGTGGCCGAACGTGAAAATATTGTTCCCAACAAACAGGTGCATAAAGACCCTCGTGTGCACAATATTGAACAAACGGATGCCTTTGTTTTTCTGAAGATAACAGTTCCTGTTGTAAGAGCTACTGACGTAGAAGCCGACGGAACAAGAACTGTCAAAAAAGCTCAGGAGCTTTTCAGGATAAAAACCGAGAGAAACAAGGATTATGATAATCGCCTGTCAGATTTTAATACTTACGTTGATGATAACTATTACTTCTGGGTAGAGCTTCCTGAATGCGAAGAGGGTACGGACCTTTCGGGTTCTGTAAGGACTTATGTTTTCGGATACAGTGTCTATCTTAAAAAGGACGAATATACCGAAACACTTTTTGATTATGTCCAGCTAAAAAACATCATCCAGTATGAAGCTGATCCCAATACTATTCAGAATATCAAGGTTCAGGCTTACGGAATACAGGCTGACCATCTTGGAGATATTAAAAAGGAAATATCAGGTCGGAAAGCTATAATGACAGAAGAACAGCTTACCGAAATTTTTACCAATTACATAGAAAACAATAATTCTCAGGACGGACAAGGAAGTGATCAATTTGAGCCATAAACGAATAACTTACAGAATATGTGCGGTTATTATATTATCGGTATTTGTTATCGGAGCTCTTGTTGTAAATATGTCACTCTCTTATCTTATCTCGTCTAAGAGCAGGGATAATATTTTTACTATCGGAATGGTGCGTCTTGACCTTTCAGAAGAAAATTATCCCGACGATCCTGAAGACAGGATCCTTCCGCCTAAAGGTGTAATAGATAAGGACCCGAAGATAAAAAATATCGGAACAAACAACGCTTATGTGTTCTTAAAGATCACGGTACCGCTGTGTGAAGTTCAGATCGTTGATGAACAGACTAAAAAGATAGACAGCGGAAAGGAATATCGTGAAGTGTTCAATCTTATCAGTTCATCTGATAATGCGAAGATTGTTCTTCCTTCAGATGACTTTACTGTTGTTGATACAGGCGCCTTCAGCTATGATCCTGAATGGATCCTGATCAGAACTGAAGAAAATACCGAAAAGCATACCCACTCCTATACTTTCGGATATACTTCACTTCTGACTGCTTCAGACGCTCAGTCTGAAACGTCCACGATTTTTGATAAGCTTCAGCTCAGGAACATTCTTGAAGGTGAACTTGACAAAGAAGTTCTTCAAAAAGTTACAGTCAGCGCTTACGGAATTCAGGCTGATGAACTGCCTGACAGTATAGAGATATCTGATACAGACAATATTTCTGAATCAGAATTAAAAGCAATATTCTCACTGTACGAAAAACAGGAGGGATAGTAATTGAGATTCAACAAAAAAGCATTAATAATCACAATTGCTTCTGTCGGCGCGGTAATAATAGGCTCGGTTTTGATCGCTAATGCATACTTTACGGATTATACCGTGACTGACAATACGATCACTCCTGCCGAAAACATACTCGAGATCTCTGAAGAATATGAGCCTCCCGTTGAACAGGAAGAGGGCGAAAACATATACAAAAAGCGGATCAGCATTGAAAACAACGGAAATTCACCCTGCTATATACGCGTGTACATGGATTTTTCTGACAGTGACGTCAGAAGCAGATCATATCTGTCCAACGATCCTGAAATGAATCCGGACAGCTTTTTCAGCGCGGAAAGAAGCAGCGAGGGAACAACATATATTTCAATGCTTGAACTTGTGGCTCCGAACTGGGTCTTTGTGCCTGATGATTCATCATCCAAGATGGCAGGCTACTATTATTATAAAAATCCTGTTCCCGCAGGGGAGGCTACCAAACCGCTGATGACTTATGTAAAGACCGTAAACGCAGATCAGGACGGTATCAAGCAGTATGATATTATGGTTTATGCAGAGTCAATACAGCTCTCTGACAGTCAGGGAAGAGTGTTTGACGACTATACTGACGCTTGGGAAAATACACTGTAAAAA
>ONVG01000149.1 GCA_900321195.1 uncultured Eubacteriales bacterium | reverse complement strand
GGCAAACCCTTCCCGTACTCCCTACGGTACTGTTATCTTACGGACAACTTTTGGAAACCTCTATGTCTATATTTTAGCAACAGCTATCTATGTTGTCAAAGGAAAAGTCAGCCTTACGGCTGACGGGCAATTCATCCCACCGCCTTAGAGGCGGGGGACTTCTTGCCCATTCAGGTTAAATCAATAATTATTAATCAGCAGATGTTTCTGCCGCACAGGTGCATATTATATCGGCAGGTGAACATTCAAGCAGGACTTTGCAGCACTCCGAAAGAGTACTTCCCGTTGTACATATGTCATCTACAAGCAATATCCTTTTGTCTGTTATCAGCCTTTTATCCGTGACTGCATATACACCGATAACATTCCGTTTTCTGTCCTCTCCGTTCAGTTCGTGCTGTACAAGATTTTTCTTTACCTTCTTCAAAAGCTCTTTATACGGCTTTCCCAAAAGCTTTGCGGTTTCCTTTGCAAGAAGCTCCGCCTGATTATATCCTCTCTCACGCTTCGATGAACGTGACATCGGAACCGCAGTCACGATATCTATATCCTCATCCCCGTAAAGCTTTTGCAGAATCCTGCACATCTGCCCTGAAAGACTTTTTGCATTGAACACACAATTCCTGAATTTCAGACTGCGTATCGCATCACGCACAGTACCGTCATAAACAAACGGCGATACACACACATTTCCCTGAGCAAGCTTTCTTATATGCGGTACATCAGGAAATTTACCTCTGCATACACTGCACTCCGTTTCGTTCATATCTATCAGCTTATCACAGTACGGACATCTGTTCGGGAAAAGTATCGAAAGAATGCTCAATCTTCAAAACCCCTTTCGATAAAGTATTTCAGCCCCGAATATCTCAGAGTCTTTTTATTGTTATCCACCATTCTTCTGAGCGTTGATATATTTCCTACAAGGATAAGTATTTTTTTTGCTCTCGTAACGGCTGTATAGAGCAGATTTCTGTAATAAAGCTGCGGTGCGCCGTAATACATAGGAATTATCACAGCATTGAATTCATTTCCCTGACTTTTATGAACGGTTGCAGCATAGGCAAGCTCTAAATCGGTAAGTGAGTCAGTATCATAAATCACAAGTCTGTCGTCAAAGCGTATTACAGCAGTCTTTGCCGACTTATTTATATCCTCGATTATGCCTATATCACCGTTGAACACGCCGGAACCCTCTGTTCCGTCAGCTCTTGACCACAAGAGATCATAGTTGTTCTTCGTCTGCATGACCTTATCGCCAAGTCTGAGGGTATAAACAGGCATCTGTATCTCACTGAAACTGTTCTTTTGCGGGTTCAGAACGCTTTGAAGTCTTTTATTAAGGTCTGTTACACCAAGCTCGCCCTTTCTTCCCGGACAAAGCACCTGTATATCATCAAATGACGAATAGCCGTATCTTGCCGGAAGTCTTGTACTGCAAAGCTCGACTATAGTTGACGCTATCTTTTCCCTGTCAGGGCAAGACATAAAAAAGAAATCGCTGTCTGTGCGTCCTGTTTCGGGCATTTCTCCGTGTACTATCCTGTGGGCGTTCGTTACTATCAGGCTTTTCATTGACTGACGGAATATCTCCTTGAGCTGCACAACAGGTATCTTTCCCGATGCGATAAGATCGCCCAAAACATTTCCTGCGCCTACAGACGGCAGCTGGTCGCTGTCACCTACCATTATCAGTCTGCACCCAAGCCTTAACGCCCTTAATACGCCCTCGAAAAGCGTTGAGTCCACCATTGAAAGCTCGTCAAGTATAAGCGCATCACAGTCAAGCATGTTCTTTTCATTTCTTGTGAAAACAGGGCGGTCGTTCTTATCCCATTCGACCTCTAAAAGACGGTGTATAGTCTTTGCCTCGCAGCCTGTAACCTCCGACATTCTCTGAGCAGCTCTGCCTGTAGGCGCTGCAAGCGCTACCTTTACTCCGTTTTGTTTATACAGTTCTATTATTGCATTAAGAGTCGTAGTCTTTCCTGTTCCCGGTCCGCCTGTCAGTATAAGAAGTCCTCCCGACATAGCCTCGATTATCGCTTTTCTTTGCAGCTTCGCATAGGTTATGTTTTTTTGTCTTTCAAAAGCTTCAAGTGAAAGCTCTGCTCCCGTTATCCTTTCCGGCGGAAATTGCAGCATCATGATAAGTCTGCCTGCCGCATAGCTCTCGCTTTTATAGAATGACGGAAGAAAAACAAATTCCCGTTCCTCTATATTATCGGAAACAAGTCCACCGTCGGATATAAGCTCTTCTGTCACATCATCAACAAGCTGTTTTTCAAGCTTCAGAAAATCAGCCGTCACAGAAACAAGCTTTTCTTTCGGCAGACATGTATGACCGTTTCTCGAATTATATGTGATTATATATATTATCCCTGCACGTATGCGCCGCCTGTCATCACACGGCTTATCGAGCGCAGCAGCTATATAGTCAGCCCTTTCAAAGCTGACATTGACTCTTTCATCGCAAAGTATATACGGGTCGCACTCTATAAGGCTTATCGCATCGGCGCCGAATGCTTTCCATACATTTACTGCTTCCTGTGTCGATATCCTGTATTTTTCAAGATAAAGCATTACCTCACGCATACCGAAAGCCTTTCTCACCTCAGCGCAAAGCGCCGCCGCCTTATCCTGAGATATTCCCTTTATCTCAACAAGTCTGTTCGGCTCGTTCTGTATTATCTCAAGAGTTTTCTCACCGAATGCATCAACAAGCCGTCTTGCAGTTGCCCTGCCTATACCCTTTATAACTCCCGATGAAAGATATTTTAGTATGCTCTCGCTTGTTGACGGCATGAACTGCTCATAATATTCAAATGCAAACTGTTCGCCGTAGCTGGTATGTGTTTTCCAGCTTCCGACAAGCTTCAATTCATCACCTATATTAACATCCGACATCATACCTACTGCCGTTGCCGTAACGCCGTCACTCATAACAGTCAATACTGTATATCCGTTATTTCCGTTTCTGTATATTATTTCTTCAACAGTGCCGCAAAGCTGCAGCAATTCCTTATCTGCCATTCCATTCACCCAACATGATAATCAAAGATCAAAATTACTGTCCATTATAGTTTACAGTTTTATGAGCCGTATGTCAACAATATAGAATACAGACCATCAAAAAACGGACAGACACCTGTAAACAAGTACAAATATCCGTCCGTGTAAATATCAATTATTCATTATCTTCTTTTTTATGCCTGCGCCATCTATTATCTTTACCATGACGGGTATGAAGATAAGCTGTACAGCCGTCATTATAGCTATCTGCGGTATTCTTGTTATAAAGAATGTTCCGTAACTCGTACCGTAAAGCATGTTAAGCCACAGCGGTGTAATGAATGCGCTTATACCGAACTGTGCTATGACAACAGAAAACAAAGCTTTGAGCTTATCCTTAGTCGTTTTCAGGCTGTTATCCTTTAGCATAAGTCCGAAAACAACGCCTGTAATCACAGCCGTCAGTGTTATCGGCGGAAACCATGCGCCTGTCGGATGACAGATATATCCGATTATATCTCCCATTCCGGCAACAAGTCCAGCGCCCTTAGCGCCGTAAAGCTTTGCGGCTATCATAACGGGTATGAAGTCAAGTGTTATCTTCAAAGCCTGAGTTTTTATAGTGCAGTAAAGCGCAAGTACGACCAGCAAAGCAGTGAGCATGGCTATCACCGCAAGATTGAGCGTTGAGTTTTTAAGCGCCGACCTGCCGAAGTATCTGTTCTTATTATTTTCCGACATAAAAAAACCTCCTTATTATCCGCCGCTGAAATAATAAGAAGTCGTGTACTGAACATTATTATAACAGCGGGATGCGATCCGTGTACCGTAAGATGATCTTTTCGTTCATGCGGCAACTCCCCGTCCGCACGACACTCAATATCGGAAACAATACCGATATAACGCACACAGATCTACTCTGCACATCTAATATACCATCAAGGCAAAGCTTTGTCAACACCTCATTAAAATAAAAAATTTCGTCCGCCTGATACGTCAAGTGAACGGAAAATCTTATTATGAATATTCAGCACCTGACAGTTATTTCACAATTAACGGAAACAATCACATTCTGGATGGAAACGGACAATCCAGAATATTCCTCATCAACGGAAACAA
>ONVG01000094.1 GCA_900321195.1 uncultured Eubacteriales bacterium | reverse complement strand
GAATACGAAAATTATCTGCTGCAATAGCTGCTGCTTTGAAAATCTTGTCAACCTGCTCCTGAGTATAGGTTGCAAACTTTTTCTGAGCTTCTCTTACCTCGGCGAGCTTCGCATTAAAGCTGTCAAGATCCTGTACAAGATCAACCGGTGCTTTCTGAACTTCGACTTCTTTTTCGTTAACAGCCATAGTCCTCTTCCTCCGTTTTATCATATTACAGAAAGGCCATATCCCTATGATATCCGATTTTTTCGGGCATATGCCTTTCATCTGTTTATAATTATAATTATAGTAATTTGTCAAAAAGCTGTCAATACGATTTTACATTTTTCTACATAAATACATTTATTGTCTTTACATATCAGGTCTATTTTTCCTGACCTCTATCATTTTTATAATATTTTTGCGCTTGACAGTCTTTCCGTTGAGAAAAACATATTCCTCAGGATCGCCCTTTGCAAGCGGCTCAAGCTCCTCTACAGTCAGCTTTTCATCATTTTCCTTTTCTATGCGGTCGCGTATTTTCTCACTCTCCTGCTTCTGATAGGGTTTGATAACGAGTTTTTCAACCGTCTGATAAGAATTGTACACTATTATGTATATTACCGTTACAGGCAGGAGCAAAACAACTATCGCGCCGAGTATTATAAGCGAGATGACAGGCTCACCCGTCAGAACGACTATAGAATATACAACGCTTGCCGTAAAGATAAGCGAAAGCATAGTCTTTAAATGATTTGCAAAGCCGCTCATCACCATTATTATCGAGTTCCTGATTATTTCCGCAAAGCTCAGTTCTACCGATACAGCCATAACTATTGCCGAAAGGTCGATAAAAACGAACAGTGCAGATGATGCTATCATTATTATAAGAAAAACTATAGCCGCAAAGCCGCCTGCCTGCCTTGAAAAGTAATTTGACACCGCCCATATACTTACGGAAAGTATATACAGCAGAACAGAGTTCACGAGAAAAAATTTCCAGTTGTTTTTTATGCCGCCAAAAAAGTCCTTTATCGGACGAGCCTTTTTATCTGCGCTTACTTTCCTGCATACATTGACAACGCCGGCAAAGAACGGCGACATAAAAGGTATAAGCAGGAATACCAGAAAAATATTTATATTTTCGCCGCAGGATATCAGCCACAGTAAAGCTGTAAAAGCTGCAAGCGGTATGCAGAACATTATGTTTACAAGAATAAGGCTCCCGATATTTCCCATGAAGCCTGCAAAGAAATCTCCAAGCCCGTATTTTCTTTCGACTGTATCAGCCATTTTTAACACACCCTAACTAAAAGTAAAGATCCAAGAAAAACAAAGCGAGCAGAACATATCCAATACCGCAGCCAATGCACAAAGCAAAAGACATCTGAGTATCGATAAAAGATAGCTTTTCATCTGCTCACGAGGGTCGTTCCTGACGGCTGCGCTGAAAAAGCATGAGCATAATTTCAGCGAGCTGCAAAACGACATAAGAGAAGCGCTGCATATAATTACTGACGAGAAAAACATTCCCGGAAGTATAACAAGAAGATTGTAGCCTATACCCTTCAGACCGTATGCTCCGTAAAGGAAGCCTGCCGACAGACCGTAGCCGTAGCCCTTGAAAAACGGTATCATAAGCGCAGGGATAAAGCCCCAGATTGAAAGTCCCGACAAAAGACAAAGTGCTGTCAGCATTACAGACGATGCAAAGGACGACACGAATGCGGATATAAGTCCCTGCGTACACCTTAAACTGTAGTTTGTCTGCAATATGAAATCGAGTCTTTTCAAAAGCGCTTCATCGGCTGAACGGCTGTTCAATGCTCCCCAGAGTACTCCTCCGAAAAGCAGCATTATGAACATAACGAACAGGCCGTTCCTTATTATGAACGAGCGCACAGAAAATGTGTATCTTCTTATCGATCCCGCGATCATTGGTTTTCTCATAGCATTAACTCCGAAATCTTTATTTATCGTTAATTTCTATGAAAAAACTCTCTCCGTTATTACGCACTGTTCACACGCTCTCATAAAATTTTTCGGCATAGCGCACACTGTCCATTGCGTCCGCGCCGTAAAAATCAGCGCCTATCATATCGGCATATTCCTGAGTCAGCACAGCTCCGCCTACCATTACGGTTATGGAACTGTCTGTCTTTTTGAGAAGCTCTATCGTTTCAGCCATAGCCGGAACGGTAGTCGTCATCAATGCACTTAGTCCGACAAGTCTGCAATTCTTTTCAAGTACACAGTCCCTGATTTTTTCCGGCGGAACATCTCTGCCGAGGTCATAGACATTGAAGCCGTAGCTCTCCATAAGCACCTTTACGATATTTTTTCCGATATCGTGTATATCGCCCTTTACGGTCGCAAGAACTATAGCTTTTCTGCTGTCCTCTTTTTCGGACGATATTCCTTTTTTTACCTCCTCAAAAGCCGCAGAAGCCGCCTCTGCGCTCATCAAAAGCTGCGGAAGATACGCTTTTTTGTTCTCGAATGCCGTTCCTATCTCATTAAGTGCCGGAACTATATGACCGTTGATTATATCGAGCGGCTGTACAGTTTTTAGCAGCATACCGGCATGCTTTACAGCGCCCTCCTTCAAGCCCTTTACAATGCATGTATGAAGACTTTCGGGGCGGCTGTCCTTTACCTCCTGCTTTCCTGTACTCTGCTTTGCAGACGCATATCCGATATAGTCCGTACAGCCCTTATCGAGCATATTAAGCGCTCTGTACGCATAGTATGTATTCATCATAGCCTCAGAGAACGGGTTCATTATCGCACAGTTAAGTCCCCTGCCAAGCGCATTGGCATAGAATGTGGATGTAATAAGCTCTCTCTGAGGAAGTCCGAAGGATATGTTCGATATTCCGAGGCTTGTCTTTACGCCTATTTCTCCAAGAAGTCTTACGGCTTCAAGAGTCACTATCGCACTTTCGGGATTTGAGGATATTGTAAGCGCAAGCGGGTCAACGATTATATCCTTTTTTTGTATTCCGTATTCAGCCGCGCGTTCAATTATTTTTTCAGCTATTTTTACTCTGTCCTGTGCATTGTCGGGGATTCCCTTTTCATCTATCGTAAGTGCAATAAGTCCTCCGCCGTATCTCTGCACAACAGGAAGCACCTTATTCATGCTTTCCTCAGTGCCGTTTACTGAATTTACAAGCGGTTTTCCGTTGTATATCCTCATTGCCGCAGAGAGTGTATCTGAATTTGTAGTATCTATCTGCAAGGGCAGGTCTGTTACAGACTGTATCGCTGCGACACTTTTCAGCATCATTTCCGTTTCGTCTATCTCAGGAAGTCCCACATTGACATCAAGTATATGCACTCCTGCATCTGACTGTCTTATCGCCTCATTCAGAATATATCCGAGGTCTCCGCTCCTGAGCGCTTCCTTTAGCTTTGGTTTTCCTGTCGGATTTATCCTCTCGCCTATGAGTATAGGGTCATTTCCTATCTCTACAGCGTGTGTATATGACGAAACAAGAGTACAGCTCTTTTCTTCGGGATATGAATAAGGCAGATCTATAGTCTTTTCAACAGTTCTGCGTATGAACTCCGGCGTTGTGCCGCAGCATCCGCCGAGAATACATGCTCCGCTTTCTGCAAGCCTTATCATGTAATCCGAAAAGTCCTCTGCGCCTATATTATAGACTGTCTGTCCGTCCCTTACCTCCGGCAGTCCCGCATTCGGATTCACTATAACCGGAACGGATGAATATTTTGCAAATTTTCCTATTATATTCAGCATGATATCGGGTCCAAGTGAGCAGTTCATGCCCAGCGCATCAACACGCAGTCCTTCAAGAAGTGATATCATGGCGGCAGGTGATGCTCCTGTCATAAGCTTTCCGCCTGCATCATATACATTCGTTACAAAAACAGGCAGACCACTGTTTTCCTTTACCGCAAGCACAGCAGCCTTTGTTTCAAGACTGTCATTCATAGTTTCGATAAGAACAAGGTCAGCTCCGCACTGCGCGGCGACCTTTACATTATCCGCAAATATAGATACAGCCTCTTCAAAAGGAAGGTCTCCAAGCGGTTCAAGCAGTCTTCCTGTAGGTCCCATATCAAAGGCGATATATTTATCCTCCCTGTCACCTACAGCCTTTCTTGCACACTCTATTCCTGCCTTTATAAGCTCGTCATAGTTATCGAACTTATTCCTGTTTATGCCGAATGTGTTCGTCTTTATTATGTCACAGCCTGCGTCAAGATATGAGCGGTGAAGTCCGATTATCTTTTCCGGCTCGGATATGTTCCAAAGCTCGGGCGGCTGTCCGGCAGGAAGTCCCATACTCTGAAGCACAGTACCTGTTCCCCCGTCAAAGTAAACTCTTCTTTCTTTTATTACATCTGTTATTTTTTTCATTGTTATCATCCCTGTTCTTGTCTGATTCCCATTATTGCCGTTATGGATTTTACAGGCGTCATAAGATAAGCCTGATTTAATGTTATACCTAAAAGTCTTTGCGCATTCAGCCTTGTCAGGAGCGGCTTCTGAAATTCTATCGAAACATCTCCGTATCCGGGACTGAAACGGTTCGCACAGTTGATACCTGCGCTTATTTTGTCACAGGCATAGTCACAGAACGACTCTACAGCCGCTGACGATAATGCATCAGTCATATAATGCTCTGCCTGAGATACAGCGTTCAGCCTTACAAGAAGTCTGTCAACGGCTATCCCTGTTGTCACAGCGATAACAAAAGCCTCACTGCACCCCAAAAGATTTTTATAAAGGCTTTTGCTCTTTATCGTCATAAAGCCAAAATCACAGACATTTTCCTGTGAAAGTCCGACAGGACATCTTATATATGCACATTTATAATCCAAGCTTTCCATAAGCTTTTTTCTGCATTTATCAAGAATTTCATTTTCAAAGCCGACATTCGTTTTAAGTCTTGCGGCAAGCTCTCTTTCATTTATATGAACATCCTCTGCTGCCGTCCTGAAAAATATTACTTCCTCCGACATATATTTCCTCCGCATATCAAATATCCTATATATTATATCATTTCCTGCATTTATTGTAAACCTTGAATATTTCCGGCAAGCTGCCGGCGCGAATCGACTGCGGAGGCACTCCGCCGAAGATGCACTCCGAAATGCTTGACATTATACGTTACAGGTAATATAATATCCGCATAAAGAATCTTAAAATAACAGGAGGGAAAGCTTTGTTTGCTATAGACTGTCATGACCATATATATAACAAAAGAATAGCAAGACGCGCGGTCTCAGGTGTAGGAGAATTTTATAATGTTGAAATGAGCTGCACCGGTATCGCTGATGAACTTATCGGAATAGCCGAAAAATCACAGATAAAGCATTTTATCATCAACTCCGTTGCACTTACGCCAAAGCATGTGCGCTCTCTTAACGACCTTATCATATCTGAATGCGAAAAGCACAGTGAATTTTCAGGCCTTGCAACACTTCATCCCGATATGGAAAATGCAGATGAAGAAATAGAAAGAGTTATCGCCGCAGGTATCAAGGGCATCAAGCTTCACCCCGATACGCAGAACTTTGACGCTGACTGTGACAAGGCTATGAAGCTGTATGAAAAGATATCCGGCAGACTTCCTCTGCTCATACACAGCGGCGACTACAGATACAGCATGTCGCACCCGAAACGCATAGCAAATATTATTGATGCATTTCCGAATTTAACTGTCGTTGCGGCTCATTTAGGCGGCTGGTCGATATATGATGAGGCTGTTCCATATATGAAAGACAGAAAATGTTATATGGATATATCCAGCGTCATGCCTTTCCTGCCGCCCGAAAAGGTTCTCGGCTTCATAAAGCTTTACGGTGCTGACAGACTGATGTTCGGTTCGGACTTTCCCATGTGGGATCCTGTCAAAGAATATGAAAGTTTCATGGCTCTTGAACTCAGCAATGAAGAACGTGAAAAAATACTTTGGAAAAATGCAGCCAAAGTATTCAACATAGGCTTCCCGACTAAATAATTTAAAAATTTTTATATTTTC
>ONVG01000213.1 GCA_900321195.1 uncultured Eubacteriales bacterium | reverse complement strand
AATCCTCCATCAAACAATTTATCATAAAGAGGAGATAAAATCAATCCATTATTTACATCAAGTTTTTCTTTTGTCGTAGATAAACTCCATGGTTTAATGTGACTTGCAATAAGCAATCTTTTATCTTTTACACCTGTTATTGGACAAAACGATAGTAATTTCAGCAATTCTTTTCTATACTTATTTTGAAGTGTCCTTACCTTAGTTATCATTTCTTTTTCTGCAACCAATTCATTTTCATAAGAATGATCAATTGCAAATTCATTAAAGTTCTTTAAAGCATATACAGAACCATCCAATTTTTTGAATGATTTTCCTATATCTCTATATAAAACTCCTCTTAGTCCCGCCTGCCATTCAGAAGATCTTTTTGCTTCAGGATAATACTTTTCTATATTATCATAAAGCATCCTAAGTGTTATTGCACCGCCGTTATCCATCATTAGTTGTCTTATTGCTTCAACTTTTGTCAAAACAATCACTCCTGATCTGTCTGGCATTTACTTCGCCATTTTGATAAGCTCGAAAAGTATGTTCATTGATTCCATAGGCGTAAGCTTGTTTATGTCTATGGAGCGCAGACGCTTTTCAAGCTCTGTTTCTTCGGGCACAAGTGTGAGCTGTGACTGCTCCTCCTGCTTTTTTACTGTACGCTTTTTCTTCGGCTGTGTGCTTTCAAGCTCTGCAAGTATCTTCTTTGCCCTCGCTATCACACTTTCGGGAAGTCCTGCAAGATTGGCTACCTCTACACCGTAGCTCTCATCTGCCGCTCCCGGTATTATCCGGCGCAGGAACGTTATATCGTCCCCCCGCTTGATTGCCGCTATATTATAATTCTTCACACCCTTTACAGTGTTTTCAAGTACTGTAAGCTCGTGATAGTGCGTTGCAAAAAGCGTTTTTGCGCCCAGGCTTTTTTTATCGGCAACATATTCAAGCACTGCTCTCGCTATGCTCATGCCGTCAAATGTCGATGTTCCCCTGCCTATCTCGTCAAGTATGAGAAGGCTGTTTTTTGTGGCGTTTTTCAGTATATACGCCACCTCGTTCATCTCTACCATGAATGTAGACTGTCCCGTAGACAGATCGTCCGATGCGCCTATCCTTGTGAATACGCTGTCAACAATAGATATCTCCGCAGACTTTGCGGGAACATACGAGCCTATCTGAGCCATAAGCACTATAAGCGCAGTCTGGCGCATGTATGTAGACTTACCTGCCATATTCGGACCTGTGATTATAGCGACCCTGTTCTCATTAGTATCAAGAAGAACATCATTCGGAACGAACTGATTGTCACATGCTAAAAGCTCCACTACAGGATGACGGCTGTCTTTAAGCCTTATCATGCCGTTGCTCGTTATATCGGGACAGCAGTAATCGTTATCAAAAGCCGCCTGTGCAAGCGACGCCATAACATCAAGTACTGCTACCGCATTTGCGCTTTTATTCACACGTTCAAGCGCTGCCGAAACAGACCGCCTGACTGATTCCAAAATAGCATATTCAAGCTCACATGTTCTGTCCTTTGCGCCTAAAATACGCTGTTCAAGCTCTTTCAGCTCCTGTGTTATAAAGCGCTCTCCGCCTACGAGAGTCTGCTTTCTGATATATTCCTTCGGCACAAGAGATCTATAGGAATTAGACACCTCTATATAATAGCCGAAAACACGGTTATATCCTATTTTAAGCTTAGGTATCCCTGTTTTCTCACGCTCACGCGCTTCTATCTGAGCCATTATCTCCGAGCTGTTGTTCATGTCATATCTCAGCTCGTCAAGTTCTGCATTATAGCCCTCTTTTATCATTCCGCCCTCACGCACGCTGAACGGCGGCTCTTCAACTATAGCATTGTCTATAAGATCGGATATATCTTCAAGCACGTCTATATCCTCATACATATTTTTCAAAAGACCGCATTTTGCTTCAGCTGCACTCTGCTTTATTTCGGGAAGTCTTTTCAGCGCGGAGCACATGGAGCGCAGCTCACGGGCATTTGCAGACCCGTAAACCACTCTTGTTATGGTTCTCTGAAAGTCGGTCACACCGACAAGCGCATCACGAAGTCCTACGCGCATAACGACATTCCCGTAAAGCTCGGTAACGGCATTCTGTCGTCTGATTATTGCCGCCATATTCACAAGCGGCTTTTCGATAAAGCTTGTAAGAAGGCGCTTTCCCATAGCTGTTTTGGTTTTGTCAAGCACCGCAAGAAGGCAGGCCTTTTTGTTCTTGCTGTTGAGCGGCTCAGTAAGCTCCAGATTTCTTCTGGTGTTGTAATCAAGATGAACGAACTGTTCCTCCCTGTAGAGGTCGATCCTGCTTATGCGTTCAAGACCGTTCA
>ONVG01000218.1 GCA_900321195.1 uncultured Eubacteriales bacterium | reverse complement strand
TGTTGCCGGCTGGTCTAACGAGAAAATGACAGAGTACATCAAAGAAAAGCAGATACCCTGTCCGAACTGCGGCAAGCATAATTTTACTGATATCCGTCAGTTCAACCTTATGTTCAAGACCTTCCAGGGCGTTACTGAGGACAGCAAAAACGAACTTTATCTCCGTCCCGAAACAGCTCAGGGAATTTTCGTAAATTTTGCCAATATACAGAGAACGAGCCGCAAGAAGGTACCCTTCGGCGTTGCTCAGATAGGCAAATCCTTCCGCAACGAGATAACTCCCGGAAACTTCATCTTCCGTGTACGTGAGTTTGAGCAGATGGAGCTTGAATTCTTCTGCAAGCCCGGCACCGACCTTGAATGGTTCACATACTGGAGGGGCTTCTGCCGTGACTGGCTCTATTCCCTCAACATAAAGGAAGAAAATCTCAGACTCCGTGACCATGACCCGGAGGAGCTTTGCTTCTATTCAAAGGCTACTACTGACTTTGAGTATCTGTTCCCGTTCGGCTGGGGCGAGCTTTGGGGCGTTGCAGACAGAACAGACTACGACCTTACTCAGCACATCAATACAAGCGGCAAGGCGCTTGAATACTTTGACCCGCAGACAAACGAAAAGTATATCCCGTATGTTATCGAGCCTTCACTCGGCGTTGAGCGTCTTTTCCTTGCTATCATGGTCGAGGCTTATGACGAGGAACAGCTTGACGAAAAGGACAGCCGTGTAGTACTTCACTTCCATCCGGCACTTGCGCCTTTCAAAGCTGCTGTTCTTCCGCTTTCCAAGAAGCTCTCCGAAAAAGCCGATGAAGTTTACACAATGCTCTCAAAGAACTTTATGACAGACTTTGATGATGCCGGCTCTATCGGCAAGCGTTACCGCCGTCAGGATGAGATAGGCACACCGTTCTGCATAACCTATGACTTCGACAGTCTTGAGGACGGCTGCGTAACAGTCCGTGACCGTGACACAATGGCTCAGGAAAGAGTCGCAATAGACAAGCTTGTTGAGTACATCAATAAGAAGATTGCATTCTGATAAAAGCAGGTATAAAAATGCGTTTCTCTGTCTGTACAAAGCAGGGGTAAAATATAAATATGAAATTTTCCGCTGCGAAACTTGCAAAATTATTGACAGCGGCGAAAAATGGTAATATAATATTTATTATAATTTTATCGAAAGGAAGTCCTACAGATGGATAAGAAAAATATCGATTGGTCAAATTTAGGCTTCGGTTACATAAAGACTGACAAAAGATATGTATCGACCTATAAAGACGGCGCATGGGATGAGGGCGCTCTCATTGATGATGATATGATAACAATGAGCGAATGTGCATGCGTTCTCCAGTATTCACAGAGTGTATTTGAAGGCCTCAAGGCTTATACTACAGAAAAGGGCGAAACAGTTGTTTTCCGTCCCGACCTCAACGCTTCCCGTATGGCAAGCTCTGCTCAGAGAATGGAAATGCCTGTTTTCCCCGAAGATAAATTCATCGAGGCTGTTGAGCAGGTAGTAAGCGCCAACAAGGCTTTCGTTCCTCCTTACGGCACAGGTGCAACTCTTTATCTGCGTCCCTTCATGTTCGGCATCAACCCCGTTATCGGTGTTAAGCCGGCTGACGAGTTCCAGTTCAGGATATTTGCAACTCCCGTTGGTCCTTACTTCAAGGGCGGCGCTAAGCCTATAACAATAAAGGTATCCGACCTTGACAGAGCTGCTCCTCACGGAACAGGCTACATCAAGGCAGGTCTTAACTATGCAATGAGCCTTCATGCTATCGTTACAGCTCACAAGGAAGGCTTTGACGAGAACATGTATCTCGACGCTGCAACAAGAACAAAGGTAGAGGAAACAGGCGGTGCGAACTTTCTGTTCGTTACAAAGGACAACAAGGTAGTAACACCTAAGTCAAACAGCATTCTCCCCTCTATCACAAGACGTTCACTCATGTATGTAGCAAAGGAATATCTCGGCCTTGAAGTTGAAGAGCGTGAAGTATTCTTTGACGAGGTAAAGGACTTTGCAGAATGCGGTCTTTGCGGTACAGCAGCAGTTATCTCTCCTGTAGGAAAGATAAACGACCACGGCAAAGAGATATGCTTCCCGAGCGGTATGGAAAAAATGGGTCCTGTGACACAGAAGCTCTATGATACACTTACAGGCATTCAGATGGGCAGACTTGAAGCTCCCAAAGGCTGGATAAGAGAAATCAATTAACAATTAGCAATTAGCAGTTAGCAAT
>ONVG01000114.1 GCA_900321195.1 uncultured Eubacteriales bacterium | reverse complement strand
AGAAATGATCTTTGCTGATATTTGTCATTAAATTCAATATGACAAGATATTTGCAGTTTGTCAAAAAATATGACAGCAAATAAAAATATTTGGATATAACGCTTTTAAAAATCAAGAGAAAACGCTGCACGTTTTTTGTGCGGCGTTTTTTCGGCTTAATATAAAAAACAAGAGTGCGGTTTTTTGTTTTTTACTATTTTGACAGAATGTGTGATGTAAGTTTCCTTATCGGAATTTTTGGATTTACAGTAATATACTCATTTATTATATATTGTTGACAGTCTTTATTTAAAACATTTGTGATGTAATATTGCTGGAAGCTTTTGCACTTTAAGTGCTTATATATCACTTGACTTTTTTCTCAGGCACGTCTTATAATTTGCTCCGGCACTCCGCCGGCAAGATGCCGAACCCATTATGATTCCGGAAAAATCATGGAAAATTTTTAGAAGCTGATAAAGTATAGAGTTTTTAATTAAGCGCTGATAACTGAAAAGGGGAAGATAAAATTGAAAAAGCTGACTGTTATAGAGCCGGCGGAAATATCTGCCGACAGGAAAATAAGAGTGGGCGCATATTGCAGGGTATCAACAGAAAATACAGAGCAGAGGCATTCGTATATATCACAGGTGAATTATTTCAAAAAGCTGTATAAGGATTCGGAAAATGAGGAGCTTATAGACATATATGCCGACATGTGCAGCGGTACTGCGATATCCGGCAGACCTGAATTTATGAGGATGCTTGAGGACTGCCGCAGGGGAAAGCTTGACAGGATAGTAACAAAATCCCTCAGCCGTTTTGCGCGGAATACAAAGGAATGCCTGAGTACGCTGAGAGAACTCAAAAAGCTCGGCATAAGCGTATTTTTTGAAAAGGAAGGTATAGATACTTTAAGGGTATCGGATGAGATAATGATATCTATACTCGAAGGTCTTGCACAGGAAGAGTCTGCATCGATATCAAGGAATATAAGGTGGAGCATAACAAGAAAAATGGCATCCGGTACGCTCGGCATATCTCGTGTTCCGCTGGGCTATGTAAAAATAAACGGCGCTCTTGTGATAGATGACAAGGCGGCGGATATAGTCAGGAGGATATATCTAAAAATGTGGAAATTCACAAAGCTGTGATAGGAACTTTTATAAATATATTCTTTTTCGGATATGCTTTTGATTTATCAACTATTCTGTGACATTACCGAAAAATATATAGGAGATATCCGCTGGCAGAAAACGTATTCCGAATTCATGGGAAAAAAGTGGCTTATAAACAGAGGTGAACGTGACAGCTATTATATCCGTGACTGTCTGCCGGCGATAATCAGCCGCAGGGATTTTGTTGCAGTGCAGGAGCTTCGTGAACGCAATACAAGACATGCGAAAAAAACATATCCGACAATATTCAGGGGCAAGACGAAATGTACATGCGGGCGTTCATGCTATTATGTCAAAGGGATATTCCCGACATGGAAATGTACCGGAAAATATGATACTGTAAAGCCTTGTAATAATCCTGTGTTTTATGACAGCTCATATCATTATGCATGGAAAAGGCTTTGCTTCAAGCTGAGAAGATTTGCGGATGAGATAATACTTCCGTGTATCGTACAGTGTGAGCTTTTGGAGGACGGTATAATAAGCGATGAAGTATGTGAGCTGAGAGAAAGGGAGGAAGAGCTTCTTAACAGAAGATATGCTCTGTATTCTCTTTGCTCATACGGCTGTCTGACTGAAGAAAAGCTTGCAGGCGCAGAAGTACCTGTAAGCGCGGAGCTTGAATTTATAAAAAAACGTCTTGAACGTCTCGAAAATGAGAACGGGAAAACATCTGTAAGGCTTGGTATGCTCTATTCGGTGATAACCAAAGAAATAAAGGATGATACAGCGGACAGGATACTTGTTAATGCGGTGTCTGACGGGATAACTATAGAATTTGAGCTGTTGGGCGGCTTAAAGCTCAGGGAGAGTTTATGATGGAAAAAAGGTACATACCATTCGGCTACAGAATGGAAAACGGAAAGACAGTTATAAACGAGGAAGAAGCCGGTATTATAAGGCGAATATATGAAATGCGTATAAAAGGCGAGAGTGTTACTGCCATAGGAAAGAAGCTGTATGATGAAGGTCTGACGTTCTTTTCTGATACAAAGGAAAAGTCTGTCAAAAAGGCAAGCGCAATACTTTATAAAGGAATATATGCAGGAGAAAAAAGATTATCCTGCTATAGTTGATAAAGAAAGCTTTTTATGCGTTGGCAGTATGAAACCGCCGCCAATACGAAAATCATGCAGAAAGCGTGAAATGATATCTGACAGTGCGGAAAGCTTTGATTTTGAATATTCAGAATGCCTTGAAGCTATGGATATGGAAAGAGAGATATCGGAAATAATAGAAAAACGAAAAGCAGGAAGCACAGAGGTGCTTGGAATGATATTAAGGCTTGCAGAGATGAAATATTCCTGCATAGTACAGAAGGAGGAAAAATAATGAATACCATAGCAGTGTCAAAAAATGTTCTGATGATACCGGCTAAAAAGAAGATACAAAAATATGCCGCGCCTGAAAACATGCTCAGGGCGGCGGCTTACTGCCGTGTTTCGAAGGATGAGGCAGGACAGCAGAATTCCTATTCATCACAGATAAGCTATTATACTGATCATATAAATAATAATCCCGAATGGAGATTTGCAGGGATATATTCGGATGAAGGAATAAGCGGCACTCTTACAAAAAACAGGACCGGATTCAATAAAATGATAAAGGCAGCAAGACAAGGAAAGATAGATATAATACTGTGCAAGAGCATAAGCCGATTTGCAAGAAATACTGTTGACTGTCTTGATTATGTAAGAGAGCTGAGGTCGCTCGGAGTCACTGTTATATTTGAAAAGGAGAATATAAATACAAGCTCTATGAGCTCGGAATTTGCGATAAGCCTTTATGCCTCTTTTGCGCAGGCTGAAAGTGAGTCTATAAGCAGGAATGTAACATGGGGGATAGAAAAATCATTCCGTGAGGGAAATGTAAGATATCAGGTGAATCAGATGCTCGGTTACAGACTTGGCGCCGACGGAAAACCGTATATAGTGGATGATGAAGCGGAGATAGTGAGAAATGTATTCAGAAGATATTCAGAAGGCTATACACCGACTGAAATAGCGCAGGAGCTTACGGATATAAATGCAAAAAGGCGGAACGGCAGTACAGTATGGAAAAGGAACAATGTATATCAGATATTGAAAAATGAAAAGTATGCAGGAGATGCGCTTATGCAGAAAACATATACAGTCAACTGCATCACACATGACAGGGCAAATAACACCGGTCAGAAGCCGATGTATTTTGTACAGAACTGCCACGAAGCCATAATAGACAGAGAAACATACGATATTGTGCGTCTGGAGCTTGAAAGGAGAAAACATGATTCAAAGAAGTGCAGGGGCAGGGGAAGATACAGTACAAAGTATAGTCTTAGCAGCCTTCTTGTGTGTCCGTACTGCGGCGGAGCTTATAAGCGTACAACATGGCTCATCAAGGGTGAAAAAAAGGGCGTATGGAGATGCAAAAACAGAATGGAAGGAAAAAAGTGTCCGATATCTCCGTCATATCACGAGGATGTACTCCAAAGCACGATAGTTTCTGCGATAAACAGCTTTATTGAAAACAAGGTATATAATATTTCGGATACAGGAGCTGACTACAGCGAAAACAAGACGGCAGAAAAGCGAATAAGCGAAATAATATCGGAGCTTGCGGATATAGAACGCCAAATGGATAATATACTTTCGGGAATAAGCAGTGAGATGTTTGAAGAAGCCGGAGATGAATTGAGAGAGCTTAACAGGCGTGAGAGCAGGATCTCAAACGAACTGGAAGAACCCAGATATAAGCAGGGGGAGTACCGCAGAAACAAGCTGAAGGAAAAAGCTGCGGTAAATCTTATGAAGGGTCTTTCACCGCTTGGAAGCTATGATGAGAAGATAATATCAGGACTTGTATCAAAGGTTGAAGCGGTAAGCAAAAATGAATTGTATATTATTCTGTACGGAGGTCACAAAGTAAAGCAATCGATCGTAAAAAATTGATTTTTAATTCTCATATGTGAAGCCAAACTTATGTTTTGTATAAAAAAAACAAAGTGTGAAAAAAGTTTTTGTATTTTTTTCTTTAAATGACTTGATTTTTACCAAAAGTTGTGTATAATTATTTTAAGATAAGATTTTGTATATTTGAAAGTGTGCTTGTGTCTGTTTAGTAATGAGTTATTATTTCAGTCCCGATTTTCTGAAATACAGAAAATCTTTGAGGGACTTTTAATTTTATTCATGGAGAGATGCATAGGATCTGAAAAACTGATAATAAAGGAGATCTGCCGTATGCAAATGGCGATCAGAAAAATAGCAGGTGTTTTGCTTGCGGCAGTTTTTATATGCAGTATGTGTTTTACTACTGTATTTGCAGATGAGCTGCGTGCCGGTACGGTTGCCGGACTGCCGGAAAAACTTGTTGTTCTTGACGATGCAGGACGTTCTGTAAGTAAAAACGGAGAATATTTCTTTGAGGTCGATGGAATGAAGGCTCGTGAGGTGTATACCAAAAAGATACAGATCATGAACCTTCGTGAAGATGCTGCATATCATATTTTTTTTAATGCTCAGAGAATATCTACAACAGGTGAGATAAACCTTGAGGAAGAGTGTGAATGTACTGTTTATCTTGATGATAATGTTATCTATAAAGGCAAGATAACCGGTGAGGGCGAGCCTGATATAAGGCAAACGCCGCTTTCTGTCGGATATTATCATCCGGGTGAATCAAGGGTAATGAAGGTAGATATAGTCTGGCCTGATAATGTTGATCACGGAGAATTTGAGGTCGATAACGGTGCAAGGATAGTTGACAGCAACGGCACTACTATCGTTCGTGAGCAGACCGGAAAGTCTCATATAGAGGGTGAAACGGTATTCAAATGGATATTTACGGCGGTTATAGATCTTGACCCGCCGCATCCGCAAAGCGGACCCGATAATCCTTCCGATTCTGTAAAGACTGGTGAGACCATAACATTTATCGCGGCCGTTGTAATGGCTGTTGCGCTTACATTCATGATTCTCTTTGTTGTTACTAAAAAGAAGAAGGAAAAGGAAAAGACAGCCAAGTCTGCTGTAAGCGCAGAGAATACGGAAACGGTCGTAAGGTCAAGGATAGACGACAAGCCAAAAAATGAAAATGATAAAGAATAATGAGTAAAATTTTATTCCCACAGTCAAAAGGCTGTGGGAATATTTTTGTTTTTATATAAAAAAACGGCTGACATTTTATTTCGTCAGCCGCCGTACTGTTTTATTATTTTCTTACAGGAATATTTTTCCCTGAGAGATATTCTTTTAGTTCGGGTATGGATATCTCTCCGAAGTGGAAGAGTGAAGCCGCAAGTACAGCGTCGGCTTTTCCTTCCGTAAAAGCGTCATAGAAATGCTCAAGCTTTCCTGCGCCGCCCGAAGCGATAACAGGTATGCCCACACTTTCCGAAACGGCTCTTGTAAGCTCAAGGTCATAGCCGTTCTTAACGCCGTCACAGTCCATGCTTGTGAGAAGTATCTCGCCTGCGCCGCGCTTTTCAGCCTCGACTGCCCATTTTACAGCGTCAATACCTGTATTTATCCTGCCGCCGTGAATGAAAACATCCCAGCCTCCGCCGTCACGCCTTTTTGCGTCAATGGCAGTTACGACACACTGACTTCCGAATTTATACGCCGCCTGATCTATTATATTCGGGTCTTTTATCGCTGCACTGTTGACAGATACCTTGTCGGCGCCTGCGCGGAGTATTGCTGTGAAATCATCGACCGTGCGTATGCCGCCGCCGACTGTGAAGGGAATGAATACACTGTCCGCAACAGCTCTTACTATATCAACTATTATATTTCTTGCATCACTTGATGCTGTTATGTCAAGAAGTACAAGCTCATCTGCGCCCTCTTTGTCGTATATTTTAGCGCATTCAACAGGGTCGCCTGCATCACGCAGATTTACAAAGCTTGTTCCCTTTACAACTCTGCCGTCCTTGACATCAAGACACGGTATTATTCTTTTTGCATACATTGTTATTTTCCTCCTGCAAGCTCTGTGAAATTTCTGAGTATCTGTAAGCCCACATCGCCGCTCTTT
>ONVG01000169.1 GCA_900321195.1 uncultured Eubacteriales bacterium | reverse complement strand
GAAAGGCTGCGGAAGAAGCTGTATCGGGAATGTTCCGCCTGAGCCTGCGACCTGCAAAACAAGGATAATTACAGAAATAGCCTTGCCTATCGTACTGAATGCTGCCGTAAGGGAATATATAATTATCGAATATACAAATCCCGATATCATGCAGCCGATAATAAAGAGCGGTCTGTTGTTACACTGTATGCCTAAGAAATAAACATCTCCGAGCGCTATTATCACAGACTGCAGCTGACTTATAAGGAAAAATATGATATATCTTCCGAAGAATATCTGTGTTTCGTTAAGACCTTTCATAGCAAGGCGGCGCTTCTTTTTAAGCTCAACACTTACTATGGCGCTCAATACTATACCGCCTACCCATATTCCCAGAGATGTATAGAAAGGCGACATAGCCGTACCGTAGTTTTCTACAGGATAGATATGGTGTGTTTCGGTTTCGGCGGGGTCAGAGAAAAATCCGCTCAGCGCATCGGAATCGCCTACTATTTTCCTCAAAAAGCTCAGGAGCTGATCCTCATCCTTTATTCCCTCAGCCTTTTTGATAAGATTGTCTATACTTACCTTGGAATCGTCCATTATCTTTTTCAGACCCGAAAAAGTCTCTTTAAGACTTTTGAGTATATCTATCGAATTTAAAAAAGTATTGTAGACCTTTGGCATACTGCTGCTTGCCGTTGAAAGAAAATCCGAAAGATTCCCGATAGCATCATACAGGTCGTCAACTGATGTACTTACCGAGCTTTTAAGATCATTGAAATGCAGCTTTATTATAGCTATCTCATTCTTGCCTGTCATTATGGCTTTCTTTATATCATTCTGTATATCCTTTGGCAGCTTGCCCGTGTATGATATAAGGTCGGCTGCACTGACAAGCTTATCCTGCATTTCTTGCTGACTTTTGTTTAAAGAGTCTATCCTGCTTATCAGGGATGACATATCGACTCCGAATGAGCTTTGCATGCCTTTAAGTATAACACTAAGATAGCTGTTTATGCTTATTATCCTTCCGTTTATGCCGCTTATTTTTATAAGCTCGTCAGACGCGCCCTGAGTACCGCTTTCAAGACCTTCAAGAACCTTTGCAAGCTTTTTGTCAGCCTCATCATAAAGATTCTCGACAGAATTTATTATCTCATCAACAGAGGCGGTCAGGTTTTTTGTAAACGACCTTGAAGAATCTATAGCTCCCTGCATGTCTGTACCCATTTTTCCCATAGAAATTATCATATCGGACAATCCGGGCATGATGTCAAGGTTGGTTTCAAGAAGACTCTGTATCGTTCCGGTCATGTTTTCAAGCACTTCCGCGCTGCTGCTGAAGCTGTCAAGCTCATTCGACACTCTTGTAAGGTCTGAAAGCAGAGTTTCAAGAATATCCTGCTTGTTTTTAGATATCTCATCCGTTGTCAGATTGAGTGTCTTTGCAATAATATTGGTTACTGCTTCAACATATGACGCTTTAAGCTCTGTAACTACTGTAGTGACACCCGAATTTGTTATCTTTGGCGCAATAGCGTTTATTTTTTCATTAACATAGTAATGTATCTTTGACTGAACAAATTCTCCCGTAGTTATCGAAAGAAGATCCTCACTGAATTCCTCCGGGATAACTACCGCCGCATAATATCTTCCTGCCTCAACGCCGTCTATTGCTTCCTGCTCATCAACAAACGTCCATTTCATTTTATTGTTGGCTTTGAGCTTGTCTACAAGCCTATCGCCGGCATTGACATTTATAGTCTTGAATGTATAGCCCTTGTCGTTGCTTGCAACAGCAAACATGAGATTTCCTGTCGCTGCATACGGATCCCAGTTTGACGCTATATTGAACCATGAATATAATGCAGGAAGTATGGATATGCCTATTATTACAATAAAGGCGATTATATTTCTTACGATGCCATTTACATCATCAAGAAATATTCCGAATATGTTTTTCATATCATCAACACTTCTCCTTTTTTATTTTTTATCCCTTGCAATATCATACACGGTCATTTTTCCGGCGGTTCACCGTCTTCTTCATCATCCTCATATCCGTCATCAAGCTCATCCTTCAACCCAAGCATTTCTCTATAGGTATCGTAGCGATGATCGGCAGTTATCATTACCGCAACACATGACAGTATTATCGCTATCCAAAGCAAAAGTGCTATGACCTTCATTGCCTGACTAAGCATAAGAAGTATAAATACTATAACGGAAAGAATTATGATAACAAGTCCGGCTTTTCTGTAGGTGAATCTCTTTTTACTGTATTCCTCATATTTTTCATAAACCGCAAGATAAGTAAGATGCTCCTGTTCAGCCTGTGAAATGACAGTTTTTTTATCACTGTCCGCATTCCGAGCATAAACATCTGTATTTTCCTGCATGTCTGCCTGTTCATCTGCTGCCACCTTATCACTCCCTTTCTTAAAAGATATGCCTGCATATCAGATATTATTTTAACAAGAATACCATAGAATACATTATATATGTAAAATTCCATTGTGTCAAATGAATTAGGACATTTTAAGAAATATGTACAAAAATGGCTGCCGGAAGCTCCGACAGCCTTGATAATGCTATTTATCATCTTTAATATTGCCCTCGTCAAGAAATTCGTCATAATAATCGACAGCATCTATATGCTCGTTATCCGTCATGCCGTTTGAAATGAAAGCGGAATAATCTCCGACGCCGTAACGACTGTTTTCATACGATATTCCGGAGCCATCGAAAAGCTGACCGTTTATTTCCCGGCTTATCTTTTTTCTTTTATTTTTCAAAAGCTCACCGCCATACTTTATTTAAGGACTTTAAGTCCATAAATAGTATTGACAGAAAGTGTCGGTTTATTACTGCAGTGAGCCTATATCCGTAAGCTTATACGGAGTCTGCTGATAAACAAAGTAATTCAGCCAGTTTGAATAGATTATCGTTGCATAGCTTCTCCATGTAAGCGCAGGCAGCGCTCTCGGGTCGTTTCCGGGGAAGTAATTATAAGGGAGCTGCGGCTTCAGTCCTTTGTTCCTGTCACGGAAATATTCGTTGGCAAGAGTATTCCTGTCATATTCCGCATGACCGAAAACAAAGAATTGTCTTCCGTTCTTTTTGGCAACTATCGCAACACCTGCTATATTTGATGATGCAAGTATCTCAAGGTCGGGATGCTCTCTTATATCAGAACGGTGTACGCCTGTATATCTCGAATGCGGAAGAAGTATCTTATCATCGCAGCCTCTCATAAGCGGATGAAAAATATCCATAACACGATGAACATATACTCCAGAAAGCTTCTCGTCAAGCTCATACTTAGGAACGCCGTAATGATAATATACACCTGCCTGAGCGCCCCAGCATATATGCATAGTACTGTAAACGTGTGTCGTTGACCAGTTCATTATGGTACAAAGCTCTTCCCAGTAATCGACTTCCTCGAAAGGCAGCTTCTCAACAGGCGCGCCGGTGATTATCATACCGTCAAAATACTGTTCTTTTATATCATCAAAGGTCTTGTAAAAAGTTGTGAGATGATCGGCAGGAGTATTTTTTGATGTGTGGGTAGCTGTCTGCAAAAGCTCCACATCGACCTGCAGCGGACTGTTTCCCAGCAGCCTTAAAAGCTGAGTTTCCGTTTCTATTTTGTTTGGCATAAGATTCAGTATGACTATTTTCAGCGGACGTATATCCTGACTTATTGCCCTTTCGTTAGTCATAACAAAAATATTCTCAGATTCCAGTGTTTTCATAG
>ONVG01000021.1 GCA_900321195.1 uncultured Eubacteriales bacterium | reverse complement strand
CTTCAAAAGCATGATATCGTCAATAAGCAACCCGATACTCGGTGTTATTTTCGGTATGTTTTTTGCGGCTCTCATACAAAGCTCATCGGCTGCGGTCGGTATATTGCAGTCACTCGGCGCTATCGGCGCAATAGCGCTGCCGGAAAGCGTATTCATAATATACGGCATACACATAGGCGCCTGTTTCACCTCTGTGCTTTCGTCTATGGGAGCAACAAGGGATGCAAAGCGAACCTCACTTTCTTATGTCGTATTCACGATTTTCGGAGCATCGATACTAACTCTTATAACGCTGTTCACTCCGTTTACTTCATTCATACAAAACTGTACGGACAATGTTCTTCTGCAAATATCACTTGTACATATATGCTCTACAGTAGTTCCTGCTCTTGTACTTCTTCCTTTCAACAATATCATCGTAAAGATAGCATGTATCATAATTCCCGGAAAGGAAGACGAGGAAAGAGAAGCCTGCAGGCTCAAATATGTTGATGAGCGTATCCTTAAAACACCGCCTATCGCTGTAAATCAGATATCCAAAGAAATACAGCGCATGGGCAAGCTTTCAAAAAGGAACTTCGGTCTTTCAATGGAAGTACTTATCAACAGTGACAACAAAGACATCCAGAAGGTAGAGGAAAACGAAGAAGTAATAGACTATCTTAACCACGCCATAACTTCATTCATGGTAAAGGTAAGCGGTCTGCCGCTTGAAGAACATGACCTTTTGAAAGTCGGTTCATATTACCATGTTGTAAGCGACATGGAGCGTATAGGCGACCATGCGGAGAATATCTGTGAGATAGCATCAAGACTGATAGAAAATGATGAGCATTTCAGCGAAAAGGCTACCGAGGAGCTGACAGAGCTTAAAGGTCTTGTAGACAGTGTGCTTACCGATTCCCTGAAGCTTTTCGAGATACAGACTGCCGATCCTACGCTGCTTGAAAGAGTAAGTCTTACCGAGCAGGAAATAGACGACAAAACAGAACTGTACAAAGACAATCATATCGAAAGACTCAGCAAGGGCGAATGCAACGCCACAACAGGCACACTCTTTATGGAGCTTCTTACGAACCTTGAACGTATAGCAGACCACAGCACGAACATTGCCTTTTCAATATCGGGAAACGGCATTTCCGCGCATAAAGTACTTGCATAATATTACATCTCAGGATAATACAAAAAAGCAGACACGACAATTTTTATCGTGTCTGCTCTTTTTATATGTATCATTCCGGCTTGTTTTTAAGATAGTTTATAATAGCAAGTCCTGCTGTTGCGCCCTCATATACAGCTTTGAATACCTGTAAAGTTCCGCCTGTGCAGTCACCGGCTGCAAACAGTCCCGGAATAGTCGTTTCCATTTTATTGTTGACCATTATGTGCCCGTTATCTATAACAGCGCCGACCTTTCTTGCAAGATCACCGCTGTCGGCTGTACCGAGCGCTATGAAAACTCCGCTGACTTCTATACTGCTGCCGTCCTCAAACTCAACGCTCTCAACAGTAAGATCTCCCTTTACTTCTGCTATCTTGCTTGTATTGAGCTTTATGTTTTCAGGGAGCACCGCTGTAAGCTCTGCGCCGTTTGTAAGAAGTGTGACTTCGGGAGATGTATTCGCAAGCACCTGAGCTTCATGTATCGCATACTCTCCGCTGCCGATGACGCAGACATTCTTTCCTCTGTAAAAGAATGCGTCGCATACTGCACAATAGCTCACGCCCTTACCCTCAAACTCATTGATACCCTTTATATTGAGAGTTTTTCTTGAAACACCTGTTGCAAGAAGGAGTGCATCTGCGGTATATTCTGCCTTATTCGTGACCGCAACAGGCAAGTAGTTATCATCAAAAACTATCGAAACGACTTCTTCCTCAATAAATTCAACTCCGAGTCTTTTTGCACCCTCTACACCTCTTCTGTAAAGCTCCTCACCCGAAACAGGCTCTGCAAAGCCGTAATAATTCTCGATCTTTTCAGCCTTTCCAAGCGCTCCCATACCGTTTGATATTATGGAAACATCGATCTTGCCGCTTCTCTGGAGATAAAGTGCTGCGGATATACCTGCCGGGCCCGAACCTATTATGACAGCCTTTTTCATACCATTCACCTTCCCTTAAAATAATGTGCAATTCGACATAACACATTCTGATTATACTATAATGCACATTATTATTCAAGCAAAATACAAAATTTTCAATGCAAATGATATCTGTTTACAAGGTATCATTTTACAACTCTGAGTGAGAAATATTTCTTATCATTCACACCAACAGAATCAGATACATTTATACAAAGCTCATACTGACCGGCTGTGTCAGGTGTAAAGCTTACCTCAGAATTAACGCCAAAGTTCTGTATTATCAGCCATTCCTCATCGCCCTTCAAGCGATAATACATAGCATATTCATAATACTTTGCTCCGCCTTCCGCAATGCCTTTCATATTTACAGACTCACCAAGTCTGATACTGCCGGCAGATACAGTTGAACGGTTGATTATACCTGCATTATCAATATCGACATTTATATCAAAATACTTTTTGGATGTTGTTCCGCCGCTGTCCTTTACTCTTATACAAACCTGATACACACCCGATTCATACAAACTAAATACAAAATGATTTTCGGAAGAAAACGCTCTTACTACATACCATTCATTTTCATCGCTCTTTTTAACATAGCATCCGTATATGTAATATCCCGATCCGCCTGACGCATAAGCGTCTATACAAACAGCATCACCGGAAAACACCTTTGTACTGCTGATAACAGAATTATTTTTAAGCTTTGTGCTTGCGGCAGAAACATTCAGCATTATAGTTTTCTTTGCTGACTTTCCGGCGCTATCCTTTACTTTTATGGAAAATTCATAAGTTCCCTGCGAATCCGGCTTAAAATAGGCGATATTATTTGAAGAATAACCGCTTACTGTAGTCCAGTTTTCTACGCCTGTCTTTCGTACATATATCGCATACTGATAAAAATTTGTTCCGCCGCATCCCTTTGCAGTTATCTTTACAATGTTACCCAATTCTATATTTTCCGATGACAGAAAAGATGAATTGGCAAGAGTATATTTGTCAGAAAAAACGGATATATTATAATACTTTTTTGTAATGGTACCTTCCGAATCCTTTGCCTTTATGCTTATCTGATAAACACCCTTCTTTGAAGGCGTAAACTTTATCTTTGAATTTGTTTTATAGTTTTGTAGCGTATACCATGAACCGCTGCCAAGTCTGTAATAGACCGCATATTTATATGGTGAAACTCCGCCGGATGCATTACAGGAAATAGTAACACTCTGACCTAAAAATACAGAACGTGCGGAAAAAGCTGTTTTGTCAAGAGAAATTGCCGACGCGGCTTTAACCGAAACATCACAAGATGCTTTCTTTCCATTAACAGTAGATACCGTAATAACAGCTTTTCCTGTTCCCACAGCCGTTACAGTACCATTTGAAACATTCGCAACAGAACTGTCTGAAGTTGTCCAGCTCAATGACCTGTCTGTAGCATCTGTAGGCGCAATAACAGCATTAAGTGTTTCTGTATCACCTTTTGTCAATGACAGAGAGCTTTTATTCAGAGTCACTCCATTTTCAAAAACATACTTTACAAAAGGTATATTATATTTCCTGGCATATGTCTCGGCATAACTGCCCTCTTTACCGTATATTTTCAGATTGCTGCAGCCTTTAAATGCATCCTCATCTATTGATGTGACATTTTCAGATATCACTATACTTTTAAGAGATTTACATTCTTCAAACGCATTATATTCAATATATAAAAGCGTATCAGGAAATAATATTTTTTCTATGGTATTATTTTCAGAAAATGCATATGCAGAAATGCCTCTTACATATCGTTCCTCAATTTTATCAGGTATCACCACCTCTTTTTTATTTCCCTTATATGAACCTATCTCTATAAACGGAACACTGTTCGACAATGACACTACCCAATATTTGAAATCGCCGTAAATTCCTTCACGATAAGAAGGCTCCACATCATCAGCAGCATTAGCAAAAGCAATAAGTGTTCCCTGTGAAAAAACGAATGCAAAACCTGTCATAATAAGAAACGCCATAATAAAAGATATAGCTTTCAGTGTAACTTTTCTCATAAATATTACCTCCGTTTAAAAATCACCATTCCAGGCTCAAAAGCTCCTTGGGCGAGTTTACGATAATATCACAAAGCTTTCTTTCTTCCTCTGTACCAAAGCCGTAAGCACAGCCAACAGTTTTTAAGCCGTTTACCTCTCCTACACGGAAATCAGATGCTCTGTCGCCTATCATAATAAAGCTTTCATCAGGATATTTTTCCTTTATGAACGGAAAAATATCCTCTTTTGGTATAAAGTCATAATCCTCAGCGCAAAAATAGCTGTCGAACCATTTATCAAGCCCCAGCGCTTTCCGGTGAGCGTCCATATAAGCATGACGGCAGTTAGAAAGTATCGCCATTTTGAGCCCTCTCGCTTTAAGCTCGTCAAGCATATCTGTAATGCCGTCAAAAAGCTGTGCCTTTCCGTTCAGCACACCTTCTATCATCTCACCGCCTATTATCATGCTTGCTCTCTGCCATACCTCATCTGCAAGCTGCGGCATAAAGTCCTTCCACATGTCAGGCGCACTTACTCCGAGGTATTTTGAAACATCTTCATCCGTATAGACTCTTTCCTCCGCATAGCCCTCTTTTACGAGCATATCATAGGCACTGCGGAACGCACAGCCGTAAATATGCTTAGTATTGTGGAGAGTACCGTCATAGTCAAAAATCAGAACCATATAAAAACTTCCTCATAATGTCAAATCAATTATTAATTCTTTATCTGCTTCATAAGGTTGACCATTTCTATTGCTCCGAGAGCGCAGTCATAACCCTTGTTTCCTGCCTTTGTGCCGGAACGCTCTATAGCCTGTTCTATGTTTTCAGTAGCAATAACTCCGAAAAGTACGGGTACGCCGGTTTTCAGACTTGCCTGAGCTATGCCCTTTGTTGTTTCATTTACAACAAGCTCATAATGTGAAGTCGAGCCTCTTATAACAGCGCCTACGCATATTACAGCATCATATTTTCCGCTCTCAGCCATATTCTGAGCAACAACAGGTATCTCAAATGCTCCCGGTACCCATGCAGCATCAATATTTTTTTCGTCAACGCCGTGACGTACAAGACCGTCAACAGCACCCTCCAAAAGCTTTTCAACTATAAAGCTGTTAAACCTTGACGCTACTATGCCTACTTTCATGCCCTCCGGCGCTACTACTTTTCCTTCAATAATGTTGATATTCATAACGCATTATCTCCTTTAATCAAATTTTATTTTGTTGAATATATCACCCATTCTTTCCTGTTTTGTTCTGAGATAGAAGCCGTCATACTCTCCGGGCTGTATCTCTATCGGAACACGCTCCTTTATCTTGAAGTCAAAGCCTTCAAGACCGTATATCTTGCCCGGATTGTTCGTCAGCAGACGAAGCGATTTCACGCCTAAATTCTGCAATATCTGCGCACCGCACCAGTACTCTCTCAGGTCCGGCGCAAAGCCCAATTTAATGTTTGCATCGACCGTATCATATCCCTGCTCCTGAAGCTCATAGGCTTTGAGCTTATTTATAAGCCCTATACCTCTGCCCTCCTGACGCATATACAGAATTATGCCTCTGCCCTCCTTCTGTACCATTCTCATAGCTGAATGGAGCTGTTCTCCGCAGTCACAGCGCGATGAACCGAAAACGTCACCTGTAAGGCATTCAGAATGAACACGGCAGAGTATATCCTCTCCGCTGCCTATCTCTCCGCATACGAGCGCAATATGATGTTCTCCTGTAATATCATTCACAAAACCGTATATCTTAAAATCTCCGAAGGCTGTCGGAAGCTTTGCACACGCCTGCTGCTGCATGTGATTCTCATGCCGCCTGATATAGTCCTGGAGTGACTTTATGGTTATAAAACAGATACCGAACTTATCTGCAAGCCCCCATAATTCAGGCGTTCTCATCATTGTGCCGTCATCACGCATTATCTCACAGCAAAGGCCGCACTCGGCAAGTCCTGCAAGCCTGCAAAGGTCAACTGTAGCTTCCGTATGGCCGCTCCGCACAAGAACACCGCCTTTTCTCGCCGTAAGCGGAAAAACATGTCCCGGCCGTCTGAGGTCATACGGCTTTGTATTCGGGTCTGCGCAGGCACGGCATGTATAGCCTCTTTCCTCCGCCGATATTCCCGTTGTCGTATCAACATGGTCTATAGAAACAGTAAAGGCTGTACAATGGTTGTCTGTATTTTCGGACACCATCTGCGGCAAGGAAAGTCTTTTCGCTATTTCCTGCGACATAGGCGTACATATAAGTCCGCGTCCGTACTTAGCCATGAAATTTACATTTTCTGTCGTTGCGAATTCAGCCGCGCATATCAGATCGCCTTCATTTTCCCTGTCCGGATCATCCGTACAAAGTATGAGCTTTCCGCTTTTCAGCGCTTCAAGCGCTTCCTCTATCGTATTATATTTTCTGTCTGACAATATTGATCCCTCCGTTTACATAAATCCGTATTCAGAAAGAAACTCTTCCGTTATAACAGATTTCTTTTTATCATCATTAACAGGCTCCATGAGCCTTTGAACATATTTTCCTATTATATCATTTTCAAGGTCAACGATATCCCCGACATTCTTTGTAAGAAGAGTTGTCTTTACAGCAGTGTGAGGTATTATCGATACGGAAAAGCTGCTCCTGCCGACTTCTGCGACCGTAAGGCTTATGCCGTCTATCGCTATCGAGCCTTTTTCAACAATAAGCCTTAAAATACTTCTGTCAGCGTCTATCTTCACCCATACCGCATTTTTTTCACGCTTCATTTCTATTATCTTTCCTGTACCGTCGATATGCCCTGATACGATATGACCGCCGAAACGTCCGTCTGCCGCCATAGCTCTTTCAAGATTGACAGTACTTCCGCTTTTAAGGCTTCCCAAAGCCGAACGTCTGAGCGTTTCAGGCATAACATCTGCCGTAAAGCTGTCGGATGTCATTTTGGTAACTGTAAGGCACACACCGTTCACAGCTATAGAGTCACCTGTCACGGTGCCCTCAAGCACGACCTTTGCGCCTACCGTAAGTTCAAATGAGTTCGCTCCCGACACGATACTTTTTACAGTTCCTATTTCCTCAATTATTCCCGTGAACAAACCCAAATCCCCCTTCAATGTCATATTCAAGCAGTATATCCTCATCAAAACAGGTTATTCTCCTGTTTTTCAAAGCCGCACACATATCAGGTGATTCTGCACCGATACCCTCCACAGCAGTTTTAGCATCTTTTCCTCCCATTATCTTAGGCGCTATATAAGCATATACATGGTGAGCAAGTCCGCTGCGAAGGAGCGATTCATTTATCGTGCCTCCGCCCTCAACAAATACGCTTGATATGCCTTTTTCACCAAGATACTTCATCAAAGCAGCAAGGTCTGTTCCGCTTTCGCTTTCAGGAAGTATAACGACCTCTGCTCCCATATCCTCCAGCGCCTTTTTCTTTTCACTGTCAGCATTGCAGCAGGCTATAAGCAAAGGGTATTCCCTTGCAGTCATACAAAGCTTACTGTCAAGCGGTATCCTCATATCCTTATCGGCAACTATCCTTAAAGGCTGATGTGAATTTTCAATTCGGCAGTTCAGCATAGGATCGTCAGCAAGTACTGTTCCGATACCGACAAGTATCGAGCTGTAGTATCCTCTGAGAGAATGGACATGCTCACGCGCCTTTTCACCGGTTATCCATTTGGATGCGCCTGTATATGATGCTATTTTCCCGTCAAGCGTTACAGCGAATTTTATAGCCGTATAAGGCGTTTTTTTCGTTATATAATGGAAAAATATCGGGTTCAGTTCATCACATTCCTCACGCATAAAATCCTCGGCAACTTCGATACCATGCTTTCTGAGAATTTTTGCACCCTTACCCGAAACGAGCGGATTAGGGTCACGGGAGCCTATAAATACCCTGGATATTTTATTTTCGATTATAGCCTCAGTACACGGCGGTGTCCTGCCGTAATGACAGCATGGTTCAAGCGTAACATATATATCCGCGCCCTCCGCACTTTCGGTAAGAGAGGCAAACGCATTTCTTTCGGCATGGAGTTCACCGCATTTTCTGTGATAGCCCTCGCCTATTATCCTGTCATTCTTAACTATAACGGCGCCTACCATAGGATTAGGCGCAGCAAAGCCTTTTCCCTTTTTGGCAAGTTCTATTGCTCTGAGCATATATTTTCTTTGTTTTTCAAACTCCTGCATGAAGTCCCTCCTTTCAGCAAAAGCACAAAAAAAGCCCTACGGCTATCCGCAGGGCTTATAATAAAACCAAGAATGCAGTTATACAAAAGTGTAACCGAAAACCTCTTTTATCCGGACTGTTACCGTCGGCTTCGGAATTTCACCGAATCAGCCTTGAATAAGGCTGGCGGGCTTTACCGCCGGTGGAGAATTTCACTCCGCCCTGAAGCTTTTGTCACTAAAATTATATCATAAACATTCTATTTTGTAAAGCAATATATCCAAAAAACCACGAAACAAAAATACTGCACACGAAACAAAACATTTCATGTGCAGTCAATTTTTTTATTTCTGTTCAGCAGCTTTTAGCTGAAACTCCTCCGGCGACATCTTAGCTTCCTCAGCCGCCTGTGAAAGCGTAAGTATTCCCTTTTTGAAAAGACTGATAAGTGTATTTATCATTCCTTCCATCTTGCCTTCCGCTCTGCCTTCTGCTCTTTCATCTGCTCGAATATCCTCTAATGCTTTACACATATCTATCCTCTCCTTTCCCTGTTCTAAACGAATTGCGGAATTTGTTACAATATTTATCATTTCGGCGCTGTCACGAGATATACTCCTGTATGCAGGATCAGAATAAATGATCTCACTCAGCTTTTCCTTACTGCGTGAATATTTAAGATATTTCAGCACAGGGCTTAATTCAGTATGAAATTTGCTGAAATCCATATCACTTATATCCGCAGGCGTTATCAGATTAAGTTTATAGTCAGGAATAAATTTCAAAAGTTCCTCATCTTTCATAAAAAGCATTTCATGAAGTGAACGCGGAGCATCCCATTCCTTTGCATCCAAATACACTGTAAGCGTAATAACCGGAAGAAGCTTATCAGTCTTATAAAATCCTGACAAAAACTCATCCTGGACTGAAGGCTTATCTCCGTTCTTACGATGAGCCTTTGTTATCTGATATATCTGATCTACATACTGTATCGCATCGTAAAGCATATTCCTCGGCGGCATTGCATAATGTACATCCGACTGTAATTCAACAGCTAACAATAAATACTCATAATGTTCATCCGCCATAGCGCTGACTACTTTTATTATATCTCTCTGTTTTTGAACGGGAGAGATCTTTCCGTCCTGTCCATAAGGCAATGTAATAGCAGTAGTATCAAGCTCTTTGAGCTGCTGCGGATCTATCACTTGTCTGCCGTTATATAAATAAAAGTTAAACAGGTCAGCAAAACGTTCTTTATCCTGTAAATATTTCTTAGAAATACTGTCCTTGTCAGACATGGGTATCACGTCCAATCAATATATCCTGTATATATGATATATCACGGCACTCACTTTTGTCAAGAGGCGGCGGATACCTTTTCAGCTATCTTCTTGTCAATATATCCCACCATTTTATTGAAGCCCGAATACTTCTTTATAAGCTCTATTATGACCGATATTGCAAGCGAAAGCGCAAGGACTAAAAGTGTAACGAGTGCAAAATGCTGCACAGAATAAACAAATTCTCTCAGAAAATATTGTCTTATAAATGTATGCAAAAGGAATATGTTCATAGAATGCACTCCTAAAAAGCACAATACCTGTCTGAGTCCAGGTATGCCGACAATGAATTCATAACAGTAATATACAATATATACCGGAATTATATTATCTGTAAGCTCATAGGCGTTTGACGAATAGCCTTTCTTGTGAAGCATTACTCTCATATAATAAAGTCCTATAAGCAAAGCTGTAAGAACAACGAACTTTATCGCTTTGCTGATATACTTGTTCTTGGTTATCATAAAGCCCTTAGCTTTTGCAAGCACATCATACTGCGCAAAAACTACGCCTAAAACTGCCGCAAAGAACCAGCGTGAAATATTAGCCTTGCTGTCGGGCTGGAGCTGAACATAAAATGATATTATCCTCGGAACAAATATACACAGCAGCATCATAAACATAGGGCCATACTTTCTGCTCATATTCGCAATAAACGGAAGTACAAGTATTATGAATATAGCAAGCGTCATATACCACCATGTACCGTTAAGCGTCGGCGTATTGAACAGATATGCAAGTCCGGTAAAATCTGTAAATATACTGTAGATGCCCGTTGTTATATCCTTTGAGAAATATACCGTCTCTACTCTGCTGTTTATAAATATCGAGAATATGAATCCCAGCAGATATATCACCCAGAATCCTGTCATAAGCTTCCATAATCTGCGGTAAAGATAATCCTTGTACTGTCTGCCGCTGAGAGTCCCGTCATTCCCGTATTTTTTAAGCGATATGGTAAGTCCGTATCCGCTCAGAAACACATACATGCCTACGCATATTTTAAGAAAATTTGATATGGTAACTATATCAAGCTGAGAAAACGGACTAAAGTTTACAGTCATCCCTTCAAATCTGTCGGGAGACAAAAACCCATGATGCTGTATCATAAACAATATAGCTAAACCCTTTACCGCAAGGGTATCGTTTTTATCAAACTTCATAGTCATTCTCCTCTAAGGTCATCTCATTATTTCGCAAGCAGAAAGCGCTTGACTGGTTTGTATCAAAAGCTACTGAATCGATAACACTGTCTGTCAGCTTGTCAAATACAACTATGTTCAATCCGCGCTTATTCATAGAATGATCTGTTCCGTCTATTTTTATTACAGAGCTGCTGTCCTCATCTCCCGCACGGCTCATTACAGCAAGCTCATGTCCGGAAACATTACCGCTGTAGGATACTTCATCATCATTATCTCCAAGCTGCTCATATTTCGCGGTACCGTCATCGATAACAGCTATATAGGGTCTGTCCTGCTTATCCTCAAGATAATTTGCAAGTCCGAAGCCATCCTTCAGTCTCACGGCAATATTTGCGCTGAGATTAAGTCCTGTAGTTTCCTTAACGGATATAACTATTATCTTACCGCTCTTTTCCTTTTTAAGCTCATCAAGATAGTCGATAATATCTATTATAGATGTAAGCGAATTCATATCCATTCCCATAAATGAGAGTATAAGATTTTCAAGCGAGTCTATCTTTTCGTTCTGCTCCTGTATTATTTTCATAAGCTCGTCTCTTTCGGAATCCGCTTTGAGCCTGAGCATCATATCATAATCGGAAAAAGCCTTTACTTTAGGCTTTTTCAGCGCATCAGCAAGCCATTTTATACACCTTTCCTTTTCTTTATCGAGTATATCATATACCGCATCATAATCTATAGGCTCGAAAAGCTCAGGTCTGTCAAGCTCCTTTTCAGAAGTCACCAGTCTGTTTTCAAGATGAAGCATTGAAAGCAGTGATGTGAACCTGCTTGCTCCCCTTCTGTTATTGAGTATGCATATAAACGGCTTTTTCATTATGACAGCAAAGCATGTGCCGTGAAAAGAGTCTGTTATGAACAGCTCGGAATTCATTATGTTCTGCAAACGCTCCTCGGTTTTAAGCTCAGGAACATCAATATCTCCCAGAGGCGCAATATAATCCTTTGACGCAAGATATTCAGAGAATATCTCGACCGGAAGTCCGGTCTTTTCCACAGCATATTTTATTATGCGCTGTTTTTCTTCCGACGGGTCAAGTATATATCCGCCGATATATCTTTCGGGAAGTACTCTTTCAGACTTTTCTGCAAGCTCGCAGTAATGCTTGGTATCACAAAGGAAAACAGGGTCAAGCACATGTTCTGCATTTACTCCGTAATTATCCCTTGCAATATCAACGCCGTCCTCCTCACGCACAGAAAATGCATCAAACTTCTGCATGAAGTAAGCCATCTCACTGTGTATATCAGGCTCGCCCCATATCTTATCATGTCCGAAGGAAGCTGCATAGGCTATTTTCTTCTTTGTATCATTTACCCAGTCAAGCGCAGTGAACTCCCCTAAAATCCTGTAAAGCGTGTACTGGAAAAGCTGGTCGGAGCCGACAACAAACGTATCGCACTTTTCATTCAGCTCACGCATCATAAGCTTGTTTTCATACATAGGCGATACTGCATAACGCGGATAAGGATATTCTATATAAAGCTTATCAAGATTTCCCTGCATTGACGCTGCGCCCGGCGCATTTTTAGGTCTTTCTATCATAAGCACTGAATATCCCATATCTTCAAGTACATGATAAAGCGCAAGCTGTGTCATAGTTCCGCCGAAATTGCTTGCGTAAAAATTGCCGACAAGTCCTATATCAAAATGCTCTGTCTTTACAAAATCTATGGCTTCTTCAAGCGTCTTTGTCCTGAGCATTTTCAGGAAGCGCTCTCTCTGCCTGTTCACAGGGATATCTGATTTTATACGGTTCTTTATACTCTTGGGAGAAACATTCATTTCCTTGAATCTCTTGAAGCTGTCACATATCCATGATAAAAGCTGCATACCCTTATCATTGTTTACAAAAACTATAGAGGTACCCTTTCTGTCGTTCATAGTCTTGTCAAGCTTGGTTATGCCCCAGTAATCACCCATTGAAAGATCTCCCTGACGGGGATATACGGCAAACTTACACTTTGAGCAGCTTTTTCTGAGCATGAGGTTCTTATGATACACGAATTCAAACATGTCTCCGCCCTCTTCGCTCTTGTCATAGGGCTTATCACAGCCTTCAAATTCAAGGTGTATCGACTTGCAGTTCCAGCCGAAATCCTTGTTTCTGAATTTGATATCCTTCAATGGAGATACCTTGCCGGTATGCTTAACAGATACCTCCTCGATATACTTTCTGAAAACAAGCTCTGACGGTACTCCGTGACAAAGTATATCGACAGTATAAAGTCCGTCATAACCGTCACCGATATACGACTTTATTCCTGCCACCTGACAGGGAGTGCCTGTGAACTCTTACGGTATGTATAGTCAACACTGCACTGTGCATACTTTGAATTTTTGAGCGGCTCAAGCTTATCCTTTGAGTCTATGACAACATGAGAAAGCCTGAAATCATCATCGAAAGCCGCACCGCATACAAGACCGCCCTGATCTAAAATTTCTTCTGCAAGCAATGTGAACACGCCGCCCGACGAGCTTTTCATACGTATATCATCTTCCGCCATAACAGCGAATATTTTCGGGGTCTCTTTATTTTTATACTGAGTATTCAAAGCAGGGCATTTTTCCGTACATTCTCCGCAGTCTATACATTTATCATCATCGACAAGCGGCATGAGAAAGCCTTCTGCGTTATACTGCATTTTCACAGCATCAACAGGACATACATTCATACACGCGGAGCATCCGGTACATATAACGTCAGACACTCTCATTACATTATTTTTCATTGACATACTCCTATTCTTTATTATCAGTCTGCACAGCAAAGTATATCACATATACCATATCTGCAAAGACTGCTGATAACGTTTTCATCTATTCTTTCACCCGGCATAACTACAGGAACTCCCGGCGGACACGGGCATGCGCTCTCAGCCGAAACAAGACCGAGTGAATTTTTAACGGCAACTCTTTTTGTTTCCGAAAAGACAGCCTCACGAGGCATAGCAACACATTCGGGAAGTGATATCCTCTCAGGCTTTTTGTTACTGCCGTTTCCGCAAAGAGAACCTACAGCGGCCTCAAGTCTTTCAAAGTCTGTATCACTGTTGAACGGCGTACAAATAAACACTGCATTCTCTCCGTCACAGAATTCAGGCTCGACCTTAAAACTTTGGAAAAAGTCCGTCTGTTCATCGGGAGATATACCTGCGCACGAGGTATTTATACATACTCTTAGCGGGTCACATAGTCCTGACGGCATTACAAGACCTCTTTCTTCCGCAAGGCGCTTTATTTTTCCTGTCCTTTCTTCAAGCCGTGAGTACTCATCCCTGTGTTTTTCAAGATAGTCACAGCAGATATCTACAGAAGCCATTATAACATATGAAGGACTTGTCGAACCGAAAAGCACCATAGTCTGCTTTGCATGTACGGAAAGCTCTTCATCCGCAATATTAAGTACTGCGCCGCCTGTAAGCACAGGAAGTGTTTTATGGAGCGAACAAGCCGACATGTCAGCGCCCAGAGCTATAGGGTGCATATTTTTATGACAGAATGCAAGATGTGACCCATGTGCATTGTCAACAAGAAGAAGCTTCCCGTATTTATGACAGACACCAGCAAGTCCTTTTATATCCGATATTTCCCCGTAATAATCCGGACTTGTCACATAAAGCGCAGATGCATCGGGATTTTCCGAAAAAGCCTTATCGGCATCTTCAGCTGTTATCCTGCCCGTAAAAAATGCGCTGTCAGACTTAGGCATTATCCATACAGGCTCTATACCTGCAAGTACGCATGTGTTTACTGCGCTCCTGTGTATATTCCTTGTAAAAAGCATCTTTTTTCCGCGCCTTGATGCAAGCATGAGCATAGTCTGTATTGCAAGCGTACAGCCGCCCGAAGAAATAAGCGTCCGTTTTGTGCCGAAAAGCCTTTCAAGTCTTTTTTCGGTATTCAGTATTATACCGTCAGCCTCATAAAGCGAATCCGTATCGGGAAGCTCTGTAAAGTCGAGCCTTAAAAGCTCCTGCGGAAGTATATCCGAGCATTTATGTCCGGGTGTATGGAAGGATGAAAATTCTTTTTCCTTATGGTTCATAAGACCTTTATATATTGAAATATCCGCTGTTAACACTCCTTTTACTTTTTCTCCATATTATATCGAAACCACATGGTATTTCAATAGTAAAGGAAAAAATCATACATAACAACAAAAAGACCGCAGCATAATTGCGGTCCTTTGTTTAATATGTTCTTATAATTATGAACGGACGATATTACGCCAGTCAAGGTCGCCTCTTTCAAGGCCGTGAATAAGTACTTCACCTGTAGCGATATTGGTAGCAACAGGTATATTGTGCATATCGCAAAGCCTGAGAAGGTTCATATCGTTAGGCTCATGCGGTTTCGGGTCGAGCGGATCTCTGAGGAAGATAAGCATATCTATCTCGTTGAATGCGATACGCGCCGCGATCTGCTGATCACCGCCCTGCGAACCGCCGAGGAATTTCTGTATCTCCAGTCCCGTAGCTTCTGCAACCATTTTTCCTGTCGTTCCTGTCGCACAAAGCGTATGTCTGCTCAGTATGCCGCAGTATGCTATGCAAAATTGTACCATCAGTTCTTTTTTTGCATCATGAGCTATCAATGCAATATTCATGTCTGTTACCCCCAATAAAGTTTATTATAGCCGATCTCTATTGACCGATAAGAAGTGACACATATATCCCGTCAAGCCTTGACGCTATCCTGTCAAGAGCGAATGCCGCAGGTATCCTGCCCTCTATCGGCAGACCCTTTTGTGAGGCATTCGCCGCAAGAGTATCTTCGGGCACTATACCCAAAAGTCTTGCGCCGGCTTCATCAATAACCGCATCAAGGTCTTCATATGCGTCCATTTTCCTGAACCTGCGTTCATTGAATTTATTTATTATAAGACTTATATCCTTTATGTCATAATATTGCAGCTGTCGTCTGACCTTATCACAGCCTCTTACAGACAAAGGCTCTGGATTTGTTACAAGGACTGCTCTGTCGGCAGGCGCAGCAGATGCTTCAAAGCCGGCGCCTATACCCGCGGGACAATCCACAAGTATATGATCATAATGTCCCTTCAGAACGTCCACAAGCTGTTTCATGACAGAAGGACTAATCTCGTCACGAATATTTTGCGGAGCAGGAAGTATGTACAATTCGGGGACTGTCTTGCAGGGATAGATAGCGCTTGCCGGCGAGCAGTTGCCGCTTATTATATCGGCAATATCGAATACAAGCTCACCGCTGACGCCAAGCATAAGGTCAATGCCTCTCATACCCGCATCGCAGTCAATAACAAGTACACGGTCGCCTCTCCTTACAAGAGCAGCGCCGAGTCCTGCTGTCACCGTAGATTTTCCTGTTCCACCCTTTCCGGATGTTATAACCGTCACTTTACCCATTTTCAAAATACCTCTCTATTAACCTTATCACACATTTTCAATAAAGTCAAGGGTCATCTTAGGTTTTTTTCATACAAAATAACGGAATTGTTTTATTATAGTATTAAAAATCAATAAGCTGATATAAACACAAAAGCTCAAAGTCTGAAATACGCATCCATTATTTTTTTAGCCGCGTTTATTGCAACAAAGCTTTTTGCTCCGTGTTCAACCATTACGCTTACAGCTATCTGCGGAGCGTCAGACGGCGCATAACAGATAAAATTAGCATGATCCGAGCCGCCGTTTTCGGCTGTTCCGGTCTTGCCTGCAACGCTTATCCCGTAACCGTAAAGCGGATAATATGACTGCGCCGCATGGAGCATTGCATTTTGTATATATCTCATATTAGCCCTGCTTATTTTCATATCGTCAATCACTGTCGGCTCGCTTTTGTATATAAGCTCATCACCCTGATACGACACTATCCTGTCAACGACATGTGCTTTCAGCCGTTTTCCGTTATTTGCTATAGATGCGGCATATACTGCAAGCTGCAGCGGTGTGAACTGGTTGTCTGACTGACCTATAGCCGCCGGTGAAGAATAACTTTCGTACCACTGCGAGCCCATAAGCTCACTGTATTCGGGACCGGCAAGCGTTCCCGCACTTTCCGGTATCTCCACACCTGTTTTTACTCCAAGACCTGCGCGCCTTGCATACTTATTGATATTATTTATTCCCACAAGTCTGCCTGCTTCGGCAAAGAACACATTGCACGAATTCACAAGCGCACTGTCCGTATCCTGTTGACCGTGTACTCCCATACACCAAAGCGAAAGCCCTTCCTTTGTATATACACCGTCACAGCTTATAATTGTCTTTGAAGTTATTCTTCCCTCTTGAAGTGCCGCAGATGCAACAAGCGGCTTATATGTCGAGCCGGGTGTCAGCGCACCCATGAATGCTCTGTCAAAAAGCGGCATGTCATCTCTTTCAGAAAGCTTTTCATAATCTTCATAGTATGATGAAATATCATAATACGGATAGCTTGCCGCACACAGCACCGAAAAATCCTTTACATTCAGCACGACAGCAGCGCCTCCTGCGCAGTCGGCGCCCATGCTTTCATCTCCGGTCTGTACGGCATAATCGTTTGCCTGCTGTACGGCCTCCCTCAGAGCCTTCTGCGCAGCCGCCTGCAGCCTTGCATCTATGGTAAGATATATAGAATTTCCCGGTCTTGCGGCTTCCTCCGACACAAGGCGGACACTGCCGTCACTGTCCCTTTCGTAGACGCGGCTGCCGGCAGTACCCCTTAGAG
>ONVG01000112.1 GCA_900321195.1 uncultured Eubacteriales bacterium | reverse complement strand
CTATACGGACTTATCCTCTGCACAGTGAAGCTGTTCACGGGCTGAAAAACTGAAAATCTATCCCTCGGCTGTCATTTATTGGCAGCCTTATTTATTCTTGAATTATTTTCCAAAATTTTTTATTTATTTTGTACATGAATAAACGGAATAGTTCTTGTAAATCACCACAAACTATGTTATCATAGTGTTAACATTTATGAAAGGGGAAGATAGTGTATGTATGATAAAATACTTACATCCCTGTCATACGGCATGTTTGCGATAGGCGTAAAGGGCGTTGACTCGCCTAATGCCTGCATATCGAATACCGTTGTACAGATATCATCCTATCCCATGACAATAGCAGTAAGCATAAACCACAGCAACTTCACCAACGACTGCATAAAGCAGGCAGGAGAATTCACTGTCAGCGTTCTTTCCGAAAACACATCGGGCGCAGTCATAGGCGCGCTCGGATTTACCTCCGGACGTGACGGAAAAAAGCTCAGCAACGTCAGACACAAGGTACTGCGTGAAGGCGCTCCCGTTATCCAGGAGAATATATGCTGCTGGTTCCTGTGCAAAGTCGTGCATACGGTCGAAACGATAACGCACACGATATTTATTGCCGAACCTGTCGCAGGAAGTGAAACTGTAAAAGGAAAGCCTATGACATATGATTTTTACCTCAATGTCATAAAAGGCAAGGCTCCAAAGTTCGCTCCTACATATATTGCCGAAGAGGAAGAATTTGTACAGGGGCATGTATGCACTATATGCAGCTATGAGTACAAAAGCTCCCTCATACCCTTTGAAGAGCTGACGGACAGCTGGATATGTCCGATATGCGGCGCTCCGAAATCCGTTTTCAGAAAAAAGGAATGACTTATATTCCAATGCATTGTATTTTATCACATAAAGCTTTATGTGTCAAGCATACTTGACATTATATATCAAAATGCACAGGAATAACAAAATTATTATGATTGGAAGATAAATTATGACTATCAAAGAAGTTCAGGACGAGATAATACGTCTTAAAAAAGAAAAAGATATCTGCATACTTGCACACAGCTACCAGGCAAGGGAGATACTTGAAATAGCCGATTTTACAGGCGACTCCTATGCGCTGAGCAAAATGGCGGCAGCCACCGGAAACAGCACAGTTATAATGTGCGGAGTTCGCTTTATGGCTGAAACAGTAAAAATGCTCTCACCGGAAAAGAAGGTCATCCTTTCAAGTCCGATAGCCGGCTGTCCTATGGCCGAGCAGTTCGGTGCTGAGGAAATACAAATGATGAAGGAGCAGTATCCCGATCATCTTGTAGTTGCCTACATCAACACCACAACAGAACTCAAAACCGTCTGTGATGTATGTGTAACATCAGCATCCGCCGTAAAGATAGTAAAACAGCTCAAAGAAAAAAATATCCTCTTTATCCCCGACTGCAATCTCGGCTCATACGTTGCAAAGATGGTTCCCGAAAAAAATATAAAATTGGTTCGCGGCGGCTGTCCCGTACATGCGTCAATAAAAGCTGAGGAAGCGCAGGCAGCAAAAAAGCTTCATCCCGACGCCGAGCTTCTTGTTCATCCCGAATGTATAGCCGCTGTTGCGGAACAGGCTGATTTTATCGGCTCAACAACAGGCATAATGAAGTATGCACAAGAGTCCGACAAAAAGGAATTCATTATCGGTACGGAAAACAGTATCGTTGAACATCTCCAGTACATGTGTCCTGACAAGAAATTCTATCCTCTTTCCGTTTCCTTTATTTGTCCGAATATGAAAGCAACAACGCTTGTTGATGTTCTCAACTGCTGTAAGGGCGAAGGCGGCGATGAGATAATCCTTTCGGAGGACACTATCTCCAAAGCAAGAAAATGCATAGACCGCATGATAGAACTCGGCGGATGAAAATAATGCAAATAAAAAACTGTACGGCAGTATGCTTGGACTTCCGTACAGTTTTTTTATGTAAGCTTTTTTATCTTTTCTTCTGTTTCACGTATCAGGTTGTAAAGCGCAGGAGCAAGCTCCGGATATTTCTTTGATATTATATCGGGCGAGAGCTGAGGCGCTGAGGATATATCTATACCGTCAAAACCGTCCGCATTCTTTCCCGATGATATGCATATCGCATTTGCCTCCATTATACTCTGCAAAGCCGATGAAAGTCCCGAATACAGTTCGGGCAGTATAGAAAACATTGCCTGCGGATTTTTCGGGTTTGCGGAATAGACCGCTCTCAGCATTTTATATATGGAGACCATTATGTATGATGATACCTCGGAAGCAAGACCTTTATTATCCGCTTCCTCCAAAACAGAAAATATCACATTGAGAGAATTGGAAATAAGCTTTTTGTTCAAAGCTATTAGCGCAGTCGTTTTTCGTGTATCGGCAGATTCATTTGACGGCTTTGCGGCAGGCTCGGCAATATCGAGAGTTGCGCCTTTTCTGTCGGCGCTCCTGCCCAAAAGATAGTCGCATGACACGTCATAATAATCTGCTATACGAACAACGAAATCAAGTCCGCATTCTCTTATTCCCTTTTCATAGTGCGAAAGAAGCGCCTGTGACACACCAAGCTCCATAGCCGCCTGTTTCTGGCTCAGACCTCTTTCTTTTCTGAGCAAGGTCATGATCCTGGAAAAATCGCTGTTCATAAACCGACCCCTTGACATTACACGTACAAAATTATATAGTAATAAAGACTCCTTTCGGGAGTTCAGACACTGACCCTATCCGAATTTCTCAACAGTACGTAAATTATATAATATTTAAAACAATTTGTAAAGTTATTTTTTTATTATTTTAAAATGTTTATCAATAAAAATTTAAAAAGAAAAGGAAGTTATTTATAATGCAGTCTTACAAAATTTATTTTATCAGACACGGCGCAGTTGAAGATACGCTGAAAGGAAAATATATCGGCAGGACGGATGTACATCTTTCCGAAAAAGGAAAAAATTCCCTTAAAGATATAGATGAGCGTTTCGGATATCCTTATGCGGAAAAAATATATTCAAGTCCGCTTTCAAGATGTACTGAAACATGCTCTGTCATCTATCCCGAAAGGGAAATAAAGACCATAGGCGCGCTGAGTGAATGCGATTTCGGCGACTGGGAAGGAAAAACCGCGTCTGAGCTTGCAGGAGATGCAAAATTTGCCCTCTGGCTGCAAAATTCGGACAAAACGCCTCCGCCTAACGGTGAAAGCGGAAAGGAATTTGCATCAAGAGTATGCAGGGGCTTTGAGCGTCTTGTAGAGGATATTGCCGCTTCGGGCGCAAAGACTGCCGCTGTCGTGACACACGGCGGTGTTATAATGACTATACTTTCGGTCTACGGACTTCCGCAGGCTGAAAGCTACCGCTGGAGAATGGACAACGGCTACGGATTTGCCGCAAGGATAACGCCTATACTCTGGATGCGCGACCGCGTGATGGAAGTATATGACACAGTGCCGTTCGCTCCGAAAAAAGATGATGAATAACAAAAACATGCACGGCAAAGCTTTATCGGCTTGCCGTGCATGTTTATTTTAAATTGCTAACTGCTGATCTTCAAAAGATATTCCGCTACGCCGTCCTCATAGCTGTTCCCGATAATTATATCTGCGTGTTCCTTTACCTCGTCAACACTGTCCCCTACAGCTATGCCGACATCTGCGGCTTTAAGCATTTCGATATCGTTCAGGTTATCTCCGAAGGCTACGACCCTGTCGGCTCCGACAAGCTTTTTCAGCTTCATCATACCTGCCGCTTTAGTCGCAGACGAGCTGAACACTTCAAGAAAATACATCTCGGAATAATTGTCACGGTAAAGAGTGGGCTTTGCGCCGACGACCTTTTTTATCTCACAGTATATCGGGTACAGCCGCTCATATCTGTCTACCATCGTGAAATATATTACCTTTTTATCATCGCTCACGGTGATATTGCTTGTCTGACGGAAGCTTTTGTAGTCGTTGTCCTTTCTTACTTCAAAGAAGTTTTTTTCGACCTCGTTTGAAAGCTTTTCAAACTCGACATTTATCCCGCAGTCGGAATCAAAATTATAAACAAATGACATCCTGTCAAAGCTTTTGAGTATCCGTATTATTTCAAGCGCGGCGGATGTTTCCATAGGCGTACAGTCTATATATTTCCTGTTTTTATAGTCATACATAAGTACGCCGTTAAGATGTATGCTCGGTATGCGTATATCAAGACGGCTCAATATGCTTACAGCCGACTGACTTCTTGCCGTTGCGACTGAAAACAAGCCCCCGTTTTCTATAAATCTTTTTATAAGCTCCTCTGAATGACGGCTGAGCTTTGCTTTTTTATCAAGAAGTGTACCGTCAAGGTCGGATATGTACAGAGTTTTGCAGTTCGTATCAGGCTTCAAATTATCGCCGCCCTTTCCCTTTTATTTTCTATCGATAAGCGGACAAGATCCCTGCCGCTTAACTTTTGTCACTGCTCGCTGTAATAATAAAGTACGTCCGAAAGAGTTATAGTCTTTCCGTCGGGTATCGGTGAAGCTGAGAATACGCCCTTTATTTCCTCGCCGCTGTTGAGATATACAGTTCCTTCGCCGTAAAGCTTTCCGTCAACAAATCCGCCTGTATAATAGTAATCGGGATAGAGTATAGTTCCCTTTCCGTAAGGCCTGCCGTTTTTGAGCTTTCCTGTATATATTCCTGTTTCGCCGCCTGCCTCTATCATCTTTTCTATTGCATATTCCGGCGCTTTGCAGAAAAGTCCGTATTCTGTGCCTGAAAGCTCGCCGCATTCGGGTATATCTTCAAGCTCCTTATATGCTATTCTCATAGGCTTATCGGGCTGACCGTTCCTGAATATACCCTCAAACTGCTTTTCTGCCGACTCCGTAAAGCAGCAGCCCATACCGTTCCTGTTCTCTCCGTTCATGTTGCCGCAGTAAACAAGAGATCCGTCCTTTGAGAATTCGCATGTATATTTAAGAACATTATCGGCGTAAATCGATTTTCTTACAACAGCATTGTCTGACATCTCGTTTATTCTGCCGTTCATGCAGCCGTTTTCAAACATGCCTGCATATTTCGGAGCATTATTCTCGAACAGCATTCCGCAGCCGCTGTATTTTCCGCCGCTCCACATTCCTTTGTATATTACTGTATCATTATCATATT
>ONVG01000111.1 GCA_900321195.1 uncultured Eubacteriales bacterium | reverse complement strand
ATAATCTACAACACAATGAAAGCTGCCGGACTAAAGCATGACGAAGGTCCCGACATAGGCGGCGAATACGGCCCTTATGTACAGAGTGAAAGAAAGGATATGTATCTCCCCTATGCCGAAAAGCTCATAAAAAAAGGACTTGCATACAGATGCTTCTGCACTAAGGAAAGACTTGACGGACTCCGCGCAAATTCAGACGATCCGGGCGCAGGCTATGACAGACACTGCCGTGACCTTTCCGAAGAAGAGATAGCTCAGAAGCTTGCCGATAATGTGCCGTTCGTTATCCGTCAGAAAATGCCGCTTGAAGGCTCGACCACATTCGAGGACGCAGTATACGGAACTATAACCGTAGAAAACAGCGAACTTCAGGATCAGATACTTATAAAAGCAGACGGATTCCCGACCTACAACTTTGCAAATGTCATTGACGACCATACAATGAACATAACCCACGTTGTAAGAGGAAGCGAGTATCTCTCATCTACTCCAAAATATAATCTTCTTTATCAGTCATTCGGCTGGGAGATACCCACATATGTACATCTTCCGCTCATCATGGGAAAGAATGATGACGGCTCTGTTTCAAAGCTTTCAAAGCGTCACGGCGCTACAAGCTTCGAGGATCTTGTAAACGGCGGTTTCCTTCCCGAAGCTATAATAAACTACATCGCGCTTTTAGGCTGGGCACCAAAGGATAACAGAGAGATGTTCACTCTCAGCGAGCTTGTCGAGAATTTCTCAATAGACGGTATAAGCAAGTCACCGTCAGTATTCGACTATGACAAGCTTGAATGGTTCAACGGCGAATACATAAAAGCAATGAGTGCTGAGCAGTTCGCAGAGGTCGCCGAGCCTTATTTCAAAAAAGCACTCGGAGATAAAGACCTTGACAGGATAAAGCTTGCCTCGATACTCCAGCAGAGAACTACAAAGCTTACCGATATCCCCGAAAAAATAGCCTTCTTTGCGGAACAGCCGGAATATGACAAGGAGCTTTTTGTAAACAAGAAAAGCAAGACAACACTTGAAAACGTTCCCGGACTTCTCAAGGCAGGTATAGACGCTCTCGAAGCTCTTGAAACATGGGATCACGACAGCATACATGACTGTCTTATAGACCTTGCGGCAAATCTCGGAGTAAAGAACGGTACAGCTATGTGGCCTGTAAGAATAGCCGCATCAGGCATGACAGTAACACCGGGCGGCGCAGTTGAGATATTGGATATCTTAGGCAGAGAAGAAGCTCTCTCCAGACTTCACAAGGGACTTGATAAATTTTAATATTCGGGCGCATTGGCTTGGGGGCAGCGCTGCCGGCAGAGCAATAATAACAGGAGATGAAAATAAATGGCAGATGAAATAAAAAATGCTGAGAAAGCAGCAGGCAACTTTATATATGATTTTATCAGGGAGGATATAGCCGAAGGCGGTCAGTATGAAGGTCAGACCGTACACACACGTTTTCCTCCCGAACCTAACGGCTATCTTCATATAGGTCACGCAAAAGCCGTATGCGTTGATTTCGGTATGGCTGAACGCTTCGGCGGTATGTGCAATCTCAGAATGGACGATACCAACCCGACAAAAGAGGATGTTGAATATGTTGACGCGATAAAAGAGGATATCGCATGGCTCGGTTTCCACTGGGACGACCGCTTTTATTTCGCATCGGAATATTTCGACGATATGTATAAATATGCAGTAGAGCTTATCAAAAAAGGTCTTGCTTATGTATGTCAGCTCACACCTGAGGAAATGAAGGCTAACAGAGGCGACCTTTCAAGACCGGCTGTAAGTCCTTACCGTGACAGACCGATAGAGGAAAGCCTTAACTTGTTTGAAAGAATGAAGAACGGAGAATTCCCTGACGGAAGCATGACTCTCAGAGCAAAAATAGACCTTGCAAGCGGAAACTTCAATATGCGTGACCCTGTTATATACAGAATAAACCGCATACATCATCACCGCACAGGCGACAAATGGTGCATATATCCTATGTACGACTTTGCGCATCCTATAGAAGACGCTGTTGAGGGAATAACACACTCACTCTGTACACTTGAATTTGAGGATCACAGACCGCTGTACGATTGGGTAATCAAAAATACATCCGTTCCGCACACTCCCCGTCAGATAGAGTTTGCAAGGCTCGGAATAAACAATACTGTTATGAGCAAGAGAAAGCTCCGCAAGTTAGTTGAGGACAAAATAGTAAACGGCTGGGATGACCCAAGAATGCCCACTCTCTGCGGACTCAGAAGACGAGGCTATACACCCGCATCGATACGCAATTTCTGTGACAGGATAGGCGTTGCAAAGACAAACAGCGTTGTAGATTACGGTTTTCTTGAGCATTGCCTTAGAGAAGACCTCAACGAAACAGCACAGCGAGTAATGGTCGTACTGCGTCCGATAAAGCTCATTATAACAAACTATCCCGAAGGAAAAACAGAAGAATTTGAGATAGAAAACAACCCGAACCGCGAAGAGGACGGAAAGAGGATCGTCACATTCAGCCGTGAATGCTATATCGAGGCTGAGGACTTCATAGAAGAAAAGGTAAAGGGCTACAACAGACTTTATCCAGGAAATGAAGTACGACTCAAATCCGCATATATCGTTAAGTGTACAGGCTGTAAAAAGGATGAAAGCGGAAATGTGACCGAGGTATATGCAGAGTACGATCCCGAAACAAGAGGCGGCGATACTCCTGACGGACGCAAGGTAAGAGGTACTATCCACTGGGTAGACGCAGAGAATTATGTTGAGGCAGAAGTACGCCTTTATGACAATCTCTTTACAGACCCCGAACCTGATACAGGCGATAAAAATTTCCTTGATTATATAAATCCCGAAAGCCTTGTAATACTCAAAAACTGCAAAGCAGAAAAGTCACTTGAAAATGCTGACGGTACACAGCGCTATCAGTTTATGAGATCGGGCTATTTCTGTGCAGACAAGGACAGCACGAAGGATGCTCTTATATTCAACAGAAGTGTATCATTAAAGGACGGCTACAAAAAGAAATAACTATCCTTTCATGGGGTGACAATATGGAAAGACCCGATATTTCATTCATAAGAGCAAAACCGCAGATATGCCTTTTGCTGTTTGTGACGGGCGGAATAACATGTGTTCTTCTTGACATTTTAGGCGTGAATTCAATATCGACAGTATCGCTTATGAACAGCCCGATAGATTTTCCGCTGCCCGTATATATCATGCTTCCGCTTACATATATCATAATAGGCGTTTTCATAGGCATCTTTTCAAAAAGCACCTATGATGCTGTTATATACGGCGCATCTGTCGGACAGTGCCAGTTTCTCCTTCCGCTTATAATGTATTACTTCTTCCTTCATAACGGAACATATTTTGATATATGGTGGCGCTCATTATGCGGTATCGTTCTTGCAGCTTCATTTTCGGGCGCAGCATTCGAGATAAAAAAACTTATTAAAGACAAATGATGAGATGAGACAGGATAAGTAAAAAGAGGTGCTAATGATGAAAAAGACATTGAGAGTTATGCTTGCCGCTGCACTTGCACTGACTTTGACAGCGGCAGTTTCCGGATGCAGAGCAAATACAGGCAGCAAAAAAACAAGCACTGCTGCTTCGGCTCAGGCTTCCGTTTCGGCAAAGTCAGAAGATGAAAACTCCGACAAAAAAGAGTCATCCGCTGAAGACAGCAAAAAAGAAGAAACATCTCAGGAAAGCAATACAGAAAATACGGAAGAAAGCGCTGATGAAAGCTCACAGGAAAACACAGATGAAAGCACTGATGAAAACTCAGAAGAAAGTAAGGAAGAAAGCGCCGAACAGGATGACGGCGAGTCATCGGTAAATATTGAGATACCGGAGGAATTTTCCGAGGAAGAAGCCGAAAAAGCGCTTCTTGCATTCTTAGGCGGCGACAAAAGACTTAACGCATCCTATGTAAACACCGTAACAGTCATTCAGGACGGAGAATATACCGATTATTACTGCTTTGACGTAAAGCTTTCAGACGAAAGCACAGACAGCCATGTTGATTATTATTACATAATAAAGTCACGTTTCGGCGGCGGAATATACGACAGTCAGAGCTTTACGGAAAAATTCGACACACAAATAACAGATAATACGGAAGCAAACGCAGAAGCGATCGAACAGGGCATAATCAAAACCGAGGATTTCACGGTTGAAGCCGCAAAAAATGCTTTGCTGAAATATCTTGGCGACAATGAAAAGCTTTACGCAGTTTATTTTGATACCGTTACAATAAGACTTGAAGAAAAGAATATTGAATACTACCGCTTTGAAGTAAGATACAAGGACGGCGCAAAGAGCCAGCGAGTTGACTTCTGCTATGTTGCAAAGGAGCGGCTTGGAAATACGATATATGACAGTAAGGGCTTCGCCGGAATGTACGGAACTGTAGATGAAAGCTTCAGGGACATTTCCGAGCTGATAGAGCTTATAGATTTTACTCCCGATGATGCATGTGCAGCGCTTTTGAATTATCTTGGCGGAAATAACGGCCTCTATGCAGAATATGTCGAAACAGTCACAGTCAGGGATCATGACGATGACATTGATTATTACCGCTTTGATCTGAGAACTGATAACGGTACGAACACAAGCCATATCGATTATTACTATGTCATAAAATCACGTTTCGGCGGCGGCATCTATGACAGCGCCGCATTCGGTGAAAGATTCGGTGTGAGCCGTGACGGCGATTATACGACCTCAGATAAGCCTGAAACATCGGAGGATGTTATCGAAACCAAAGAATTATCCTCAGAAGGTGCTGCAAAGGTACTTTTACAGTACTTTAACGGCGCAGAGGGTCTGACTGTACACTATATTGATGCTGTTACCGTAGACGATAACGGTGATGATACTGATTATTACCGCTTTGATGTAAGGATAAGCAACGGCACATCGAAAGTCATTTCGTTCTTCAAAGTCTATGATGATGGATTTGGCTGTTCCCTAGAATGGCAAGAGGACGGCAAATGGAAGACGTCGGGTGTTATGTGGTGTGCTACAGGTCGTGATATTGTGAAGTTGAACGCAGCAGAAGTTTATTCGTTCAAGACGAAGGTCCCATTGGATCATTGCAATCGGCGTCTTTCGGTTGAGTATTGGAATGGCGAGCCGCTGGTCACCGC
>ONVG01000038.1 GCA_900321195.1 uncultured Eubacteriales bacterium | reverse complement strand
TGAAGATAACGGTAAAAATATAATTGTCAATTCAGGCGAGGTAACAGTTCAGGGGATCTACTGATATCAGTATTCATTGCTTATCGGTTAGTTGAAAGCATTTCGGGTTTCTTTTAACATACACTATTAAGTGGTGAGGTGTTGCTTATGAAAAAATTGAGAACTTTTTTCAAGCCTTTGCATAATGATATCTTGTATGAAAAAAATAAACTGAGTATCTATAATATTATTTTTCTGCTCGTGATATCCTTTGCGGCGATAACTGTCTGCTCGAAATCATCTCCGCTCTATCCTATGAATAACTGGGATGATGCAAACTGCTTTTTTACTGTCGGAAAATCCATAATGAACGGCAGGACTCTTTACAGAGATATTTTTGAGCAGAAAGGACCGCTTCTTTATTTCATATATTCCTTTGCCTATCTTATATCGGAAGCTTCGTTTTTAGGGGTATATTTTATAGAAATAGCGTCATGCTTCATGTTTATGATATTCTCGGCTAAGATAATAATGCTTTTCTGTGAAAAACGGGCGATATATTATCTTCCTGTCATTGCGGCGGTCATATTCGGCTCTGCGGCATTTGAGCAGGGCGGTTCTGCGGAGGAGCTTTGTCTGCCGCTGATAGCCTGCGGGCTGTATTTCGGACTGAAAGCCGCGCTTTACCGTAAAAGACTGTCATATTTTCAGTGGTTCGTGACGGGCGCTTTTTCAGGCATGGTCTTATGGATAAAGTTTTCACTTCTCGGATTTTATATAGGCATGGGCGTTTTCATGCTCGTATATTATTTCAGAAACCGCTGGAGCAAAAAAATACTTCCCTCGCTGTTTTTCCTTATAGCAGGAGAGGCGGCGGCTTCGCTTCCCGTAATGATATACTTCATTATGAACGATTCTGTCAGATATCTGTTTGAAGTATATTTCTACTGCAATATTTTCGTTTATCCCGTTAATGACTCCGGCAGCGGTATTATAAGCCTTATACTTAATCTTAACAACGGCTTTGGCAGCTTTGTATGGAATTTCAGCGCATGCTTTTTGTTTATGGCGCTTGGAACGGTATATATTTTCATGCGCTCAAAGCTGCTTTTCGCTTACTATCTCAGCACGTCAATATTCTCATTCCTTCTCTTGTATGCAGGAGGAAGAATGTACACCTATTATTCATTTATCCTTGCGGTATTTGTACCTATGGGATTTGTGATGCTCTATAAAACTGTACAGCTTTTGGCTGAAAAAAAGAAAAAAGTACTTAGCCGCGCGATAATATATTTCTCGGCGGCGGCAGTATCTGTTATAAGCTTTTCATTTATGGTGTTCATAAGTCCGAATACCTATATGATAAGCTATGCAAAGGAAGAACTTCCCCAGTATAAATTCAACGACATCATATCACAGACTGAGGATGCTTCGGTGCTCAACTATAAATTCCTTGACGGCGGATTTTATACTGTCGGCAGGAATGTTCCCGAATGGAGATTTTTCTGCGGTCTTAACATACCGTATTTAGTCAGCGAGCAGGATAAATATATTGCTGAAGGCAAGACGGATTACATAATAGCCTGCAATAAAAAATATGATTTCGACAGATACGAGTGCATAAGCTCGGAAAGCTTTGAGAGCCGCAAGGACAGCTTCAACACCTATTATCTTTACAAAAAAATAAAATAGTATTATTTTAAATGTTGAAAGCTGAAAGCGGAATTAAAATAAGCCGACCGCTGACAAGCGCAAAGACTGGCAGAAGAATAACATTATTATTTATTATTTAATACCGGTGATGATTATGAAAAGACTTGATAACGAAAAAAACAGAACTATTGATTATAACAGCGGACTTGAACAGCTTGAAAAATATTATGACAGGCAGTTTGAGCTTATAAAAAAAGGCAATACTGATCTTGTAACGCTTGAGCTTCTTATGCTCGGCAAAGGACTTGACTTCATACGCTATGTACACAAAAGACTCGGAATATCGCTGGAGCTTTCCGAAAAATCTGTGGAGCGCTTTGAGGAAGTGACGGACGCTTTTACAAGAGGTGTTGTGCAGGACGAGCTTTTTTCGGATGAAACAGGCAGTATTGCAGGCAATATGAGCGCATATTTCGGTATGCTTATGATAGCGAATATCGGCGGAAAATGGGAGGATACCGAAAACGGCGCAGCGCTCAATGTCAACGGCAGACATGCATATATCTATGATTATATCGAAAAACGGCTTTTAGGAGCTGTCGAAACAGACGCAGTAAGCTATTACAATTCAGTAAAGACGGTCAGAGAATGATCTATTATCCGCGTTATATATCTATTAAAATTATTCGGAGGTAAATATGCCAAATTTCAGAGCAGACAGAATGTCAGAGGATATACAAAGAGAGATAGCCGCTATACTCAGGGAAATGAAAGACCCCAGACTTCATAACGGCATAATAAGCGTTGTGAGATGCGAAACTGCTCACGACCTTTCATACAGCAAGGTATATATCAGCTCGATGAACGGACTGGATACCGCAAAGGAAGCAGTAAAGGCGCTTAAAAACGCACAGGGATATATACGCCGTGAGCTTGGAACAAGGCTCAGACTGCGTTTTGCGCCTGCGCTTGCATTTGAAGCTACCGACTCGATAGAGTACAGCGCCAATATTTCAAGACTTCTTAATGATATACACTATACAACTGATGAAAATGAGGAAAATGAGGAATGAAGAAACTGACATCAAAGGAAGCGGCTGAACTGCTTCTTTCTTATGACAATGTAGCCGTACTTATGCACAGGTCGCCTGACGGTGATACTATAGGCTGTGCTTATGCGCTTTGCCTTGCGCTCAGAAAGCTCGGTAAAAAAGCTCAGCCGTTCTGTTCGGATAAGATACCGCAGAAAATGTATTCATATATACTTGACGGCTTTGAAGATCAGACATTTGATATAGAGCATGTAGTTTCTGTTGATATTGCCGACCAACAGCTTTTCGGAGACGGTCTTGAGCGTTTCAGGGATAAGGTCGAGCTTTGTATCGACCATCACGGCTCAAATACATGCTTTGCAAAGTCGGGGATAATAGTTCCCGAAGCAGCTGCATGCGCGGAGATAGTTAAATGCATAATTGAAGATATGGGCGTTGAGGCAGACAGCCGTATAGCCGACGCTATATTTACTGGTATAACTACAGATACAGGCTGTTTCAAGTATGTGAGCGTTACGCCTGCAACTATGAGGATAGCTGCGGATATGATAGAAAAGGGCGCAAATTCGGGTATGATAAACCGCATAATGTTTGATACAAAATCACATGCGCGCCTTGAAGCCGAAAGACTTGCCCTTGACTCCATGAAGTTTTACTTTGACAACAGGATAGCTGTAGTATTCGTTACAAAGAAAATGCTTGAAATATCGGGAGCGGAAGAAAGCGATACCGAAGGAATAGCGTCGATACCGCGTCAGGTCGAGGGCGTTCTTGCAGGTATAACGATAAAGGAAAAGGACAACGGTATATGCAGGATATCTCTGAGGACAGCCGAGAACATAGACGCTTCAAGGATATGCACTTTCTTCGGCGGCGGCGGACATAAAGCTGCGGCAGGCTGTTCGATAGAGGGCACTGTCGAACAGGCAGAAGCTAAGATAGTAAAGGCTGCACAGAGCGTTATAGAGGAAAGCATATGAATGGCATACTGATAATAGATAAGCCGCAGGATTTTACATCATTTGATGTTATCGCTATAGTCAGAGGATGTATGCACGAAAGAAAAACAGGCCATACGGGTACGCTTGACCCTATGGCTACAGGAGTACTTCCGATACTTTTGGGCAGCGCTACAAAGGCGCAGGAGCTTCTTCCCGATACAGACAAGGAATATATTGCAGAGTTCCGCTTGGGAATGACTACCGATACTCTTGATATAACAGGAAAAACTCTTTCGACAAGTGATGCAGAAGTCACAAGAGAACAGCTTGAAGAAGTTCTCCCGAAATTCCGCGGTGATATAATGCAGAAGCCGCCAATGTATTCGGCTGTTTATAAAGACGGAGTAAGGCTTTATGAGCTTGCAAGAAAGGGAATAGAGGTAGAGCGTGAAGAACGCCCTGCAAATGTCAGTCTTTTGGAGCTTACGCATTTTGATGAAGCTGCTCAGAGCGGCAGTCTGAAAATAAGCTGTTCAAAGGGTACATATATAAGAGTGATATGTGACGATATAGGCAGACTTCTCGGATGTGGCTGTGTTATGACTTCTCTGAGAAGGACACGCGCATGCGGATATACTCTTGATGATGCAGTCACGCTTGCAAAGCTCCGTGAGCTTGCGCCTTTGGGACAGGCGGAAGCGCTTGTAAAGCCCGTTGACAGTATTTTTGCGCATCTCAGGAGCGTAAGGATAAGTGAAAAGCAGACTGTACGTTTCAGGAACGGAGCATCTCTGATGCTTTCAAGACTCAGCAGTATAAAAAATGCTGAGGACGGCGAGCTTTTCAGGGTGTACGGCAATGACGGAGTATTTCTCGGACTTGGAATGGCAGAGCTTGAAAAACAGTCGCTGACAGTAAGAAAACGCTTTGACCAATTCAATTAGACGATCGACAATTGACTTTAGGGGATAACGGATGATGGAAATAATCAAAGAGCTTGTACGTTCTTCGGAACAGACTTCAACAGCGCTCGGATATTTTGACGGCGTACACATAGGGCACAGAGCCGTTATAAAGGAAGCTGTAAAATATGCAGAGAACAACGGACTTGTTCCGGCGGTTTTTACATTACAGCAAAGTCCGAGACTTGTACTGCTTGGTGAAGCGCCCAAAAACATAATGCCGCTTGAAAATAAGCTTGCCGAATTTGAAGCGCTGGGAGTTGAAAGGGTATATCTCATAGATTTCCGTGAGATAAGGCACATGGATGCTGAAACATTTGTGAGAGATATACTGATAGGCTGTTTCAATGCTCGTCATGCAGGCTGCGGGTTCAACTATCACTTCGGGAGCGGCGCTCTCGGAAACGGTGTTATACTTGGCACTCTTTGCCGTAAATACGGTATAACCGAAACCACTCAGCCTCAGCTTTGTTACGGTGATAAGCCTGTAAGCTCAACAAGGATAAGAAAAAGCATTGCACAGGGCGATATATCCTCGGCAAATGCAATGCTGGGAAGAAAATACGGCTTTTCACTTCCCGTTATACACGGCAGAAGGCTCGGACACGAGCTTGGTTTTCCTACTCTCAATCAGGAGTTTCCGGAAGGTCTTGTAATGCCTCCTTTCGGTGTTTATTCCGCAGAGGTCGAGGTTGACGGTAAAATATACAAGGGCGTATCAAATATCGGGATAAAGCCCACAGTAGGCTCCGACAAGGTGCTTATAGAAACATGGATGCCCGATTACAGCGGCCGTGAGCTTTACGGAGAAATATTAAAAATAAGCTTTGATTCCTTCGTAAGACCCGAAAGAAAATTCAACTCTCTTGACGAGCTTAAAAAAGCCATAAACCAAGACAGAGAAACGGTAATAAATAATAAAGAATGAATAATGAATAATAATTAATAAAGAAATGTGGTGATGAATTGGTATTTGCATTTTTATCTACAACAGTATTGCTGTTGAGTTCACTTGTGCTTTTCGGGATATCTGTGTTTCTTTTTATTCTAAGGGACAACGCTTATGCCGACCTTATTATATTTTTGTCTCTCATATCTGTCGGAGGCGCTATGCTTGCTGTGGCAGGCTCATACAAGCTTTATAATCAGAGTATGGCTATTCTCGGAGATGATTTCGACAAGTGGTACAAACGTCAGAAGAAAAACATCAGGCTGAGTATCGGCGGAAAAAAAGTCCTTGCTTTGTCCAATACGATATACGGCTGTCTTGCCTATGAAAGAATGGACGAGGCAAAGCCGCTTATTGACAGGTTCAAAATGATAATAGCAAAAAATGATGTCCCGATATATAAATATCTTTGCTTTTCACATATGTTATCATTTGATGAAAAGAACGGCGATATATCTAATGCAGGAAATTATCTTTCGGAGATGTACAGCAGTCTTACATCGGGGAAGTTCCCTGCCAATTTAAAAACAAAATTTATGAATATTTTTGAGTATTCAAAATCAGAGGTCGAGTTTTATACCAAAACTCCCGAACAGCTCAGGACTGTTGATAAGCGCATTGCCGAGCAGCTAAATATATCCTCAAAGCTTTGTGTATCAAATCTTGATATAACAGCTATACAGACGGGATATCCCTTATTGATGTACTACTATAATACAGGGCTAAGCTATGCGATACTTGGCGATGTTCAAGGCGCATCTCAGTATTTGGGATACATAGCATCAGACGGCACTGAATATCCCATAGTAAAAAGGGTAAACAAATATATTGCCACAGGCGATATAAACATACTTTTAAGCAAAATGCCGTAAATAATAAACAGTGACAAAAGTCGCTGCAAGAAATGCATTGAACAGTGAATACTGCCCGATTATCTGAAATATCAGGTAAGCGAGGCAGTCAATATGTTGTTTGAGGAATATGATGCCGAAAAGGCACAATCAAAAAATCGGCTTGATTTCTGAAAATGTAAATACCGCAGCAGTCCTGCAATATCTTTCCGATATGCAAGGCTGCTGCGTTTTTTTGAGCGCTATTTGTTATTTATGTTTTAACTACAGCAACAGCACTCATACCCGAAATACAAACTTCTTATCTATTTCAGGTTATCCCGGCTCGGCAGCCGAAACATATGCCAACGAGTTCAATATACCTTTCAACTCTGTATTGAAGTACAAGAAGGTAGACGACAAAACAATATCTATAACCGGCTATACAGGCAAAGAAACATCCATGACGATACCTTCATACATTGAAGGTCTGCCGGTAACTGCCATAAGCTCAAGCGCATTCAGCAGCAACAGTACTCTTAAATCAGTCACACTTCCAAGCACATTAACAACTATCGTAACATACGCTTTTTATAACTGCACAGCTCTTACAAGCGTAAACTTCCCGAGCAGCCTTAAATCTATAAATTCAAGAGCATTTGACGGCTGTACATTACTGAAAAGCATTTCTCTCAACAGCGGACTTAAAACTCTCGGATATATGGCATTTGCAAGGACAGGTCTTTCTGCCGTTACTATCCCCGATACCGTTACAACTATCGGTCTGCGCGTATTCGGTTATGTTTATGATTCAAGCAGCTATACTCCGGTAACTCCGTTCACGATAACCGGTTATGTCGATACCGCAGCAGAAGAATATGCAAATGATAACCCGCACATCACATTCAAGCCTTTGTATAAGACTTTTACAAACAATTCTTCCGTAAACAAAACATCTGTAATGATAGGTGAAACTATCACCATTACAGGCGCAGCAACAGGCGGCAAAAAGCCCTATACCTATGCTGTGTACTATAAAAAGGGCACATCAGGCAGCAGCGGCTCTTATACGACTATACAGAACTTCCAGTCAAACAATACATGCACATTCAAGCCTTCATCCTCCGGCACATATACAATAATGGTAACTGCTGCCGACTACAGAAATGTAACGGCTTCCAAGACATTCACCATAACCGTAACAGCGCCGGAGCTTCTGAACCAGTCAACTATATCTGCTGCAAGTGTTATGTCAGAGCAGAAGGTATATATTTACAGCAAGGCATCAGGCGGCGAAGGCACATATAAGTTTGCTGCAAGCGTAAGCTATGAAGGCGCTGACTTCACAAGTCTCCGCGCTTATTCTACAGACTCAACTATAACCGCAAGCTTTGTTAAACCCGGCAAATATACTATACGCTCATGGGTAAAGGACGATAACGGAACTACAGCTTCAAAGGACTTTACAGTTACTGTAAAAGCTCCCGCGCTTATCAACAATTCTGTTGTTTCCGATACCACAGTAGAGATAGGTACTCCTATAACCGTTACATGTGACGCATCGGGCGGTATAGGCTCATATACCTATAATGTTGCATATCAGAAGAAAGACTGGCAGGGTTGGAGCACCGTTCAGGATTATGATTCAAACGCATCAGTGCTCATCAATCTCAGCAGCGCAGGCTCTTATACTATCTGTGTAAACGTAAAGGATGAAAACGGTACTGTTACATTCAAGTACTTTGATGTAGAAGTCAGATATCCGCTTTATAATAATTCATCCGTATCGGCTTATCTGCTTAAAGCCGGCGAAACACTTACAGTAAGCTGTGAGGCAAGCGGCGGAGCAGGCGATTATGTCTACACTGTACAGTATGAGCTTGACGGCGAAGCAGCCGAATATGCTCAGGAATACAGCTCAAACAACTTCGTCAATATCATATTCAGCACACCCGGAAATTATAAGCTCACTGTCATTGCAAGGGACAGCGAATTCAAGGAAGCATCAAAGATATTCAACATAACAGTTGAGCCAGACAAGACGCCTCTTGTAAACACAACACATATCGGTGATGTTGCATCTGTCACAGAAACATCACTCGGCGAACCCGTATATGTAATATGCTCGGCAAACGGCGGAACACAGCCGTATAAATTCGCAGTATGGTACAAGCTTGCAAGTGAGTCAAGCTGGACAGCGGTACAGTCCTATAAGGACAGCACCTATGTAGTATTTACTCCAAATGTTTCAGGAAAATATGACATAAGCGTAAAGGTAAAGGATGCAGAGGGCACTATCGTTAAAAAGGCATTCACTCTGACAGTAAATGGCGCAGCGTTCGTAAATCAAAGCACTATATCTGCAAGAGAGATAGTCAAGGGCGAATCAGTAACAGTACAATGCGCTGCGAACGGCGGCAAAGAACCGTATCAGTTCGCAGTTTACTACAAGCCTTCATCATCAAATACATGGACTACAGCACAGTCCTATAAGGCAAACACAGAAGTGACCTTTACACCAAAGAAGTCAGGCAACTATGACATAAGCGTAAAGGCAAAGGATGCAAGCGGCACTGTAGTAAAGAAAACATTTGCAATAAATGTTATAGGTCCCCTTAAAAACACATCAACGCTTTCATGTACAGAGATTATGGCCGGAGAAATAATAGATATGCAATTCAGCGCAACAGGCGGCTGTAAGCCTTATGTATTCGCCGCATGGGTAAAGAGCAAATCTGCAAAAAAATGGACAACCATACAGAGCTATAGCGAGAACGAGGACACCGAATTTGCAATAGTGAAAGCAGGCACCTATGACGTAAGCATAAAGGTAAAGGACGCAAACGGCACTATCGTAAAGAAAGCATTCACATTAGCAGTCGTTGACGAATAGTAAATATTGAACAGCGAATAATTTATAATAAAAATAGCCGAAAAAGGCTGTACCATTTCGGTACAGCCTTGATCTGGAGACTTGAAATGATGTGCAAGGGCACATCGGTCAGGGTGACACTCCATATGCACTAACTTAATTTCAAGTTACACATTTGCAAACGAATACCGTTCCTACGTTTTTCAACACAAAAATTCTTAGTAACTGATAGTAGAAAATCTTTCAAGTCTATTTTATCTATTGTATAGAACAGAGTTGAAATCAAATTGTAAAGTGCCGCCATCTCCCTCCATAAACTCCGAGCTGTCGGCACAGGGGGAAAAATCAACCTCAGACAATATTTTTTCAATCAAAAGTGCAATTAACATTTTACAGTTAAGCCACACTAAACCTGAAATATCTGTCTTGGTTGGTATTGAGCCTAATCCCAGTATGGACTTATATCTCTTGAAAACCATTTCAACCTGCCATCTCAATCTGTACAGACGAAGTATTTCATCGCTTGTAAATTCTTGTCCAATTGATGTAACAACAAAAAAGTACTGATGTGTAAATTTTGTATCATCAGAAAGAGATATTTGCTTTTTGCTCTCTCTTCTCAGAATGCGTTTTTTCTCAATTTCAATTTCTTCTTTGGTCTTTCTTACTGCACAAAAACGGATAGGCTTCAATTTGTTTTTATATTTATAATACAAGATAAAATCGCAGCTTTGTTCTGATATATCTTTTAAAATAGAACTAAGCTCAACGTTTTCTCCATTTTCATCATATAAATTAAATGCTTTGTTTTTTATTCTTAGGATAAAATCAGTCTGATTTTCTAAACAATACTCTATGCCTGTCATACTTGCATAGGCTCTGTCAGCTATTACTATTGTGTTCTTGCCAAAATTGAAGTTTTTTAATGTTTCTCCCTGTTCCTGCGGTGTAATTTTGAAACTTTCACTGCTTAGGGTAAACAAATTGACAGCGTAGTGCAAATGAAACAATCTTTGTACAGCACCTTTTTGCCTTACATCTGATGCATCAACCGCAAGAACTTTGTAATCCTTCAATTTTTTCGGAACATCGTATTTGATGACTTCATTACCAAGCATTTCTATAATAATGCTTTTTATCCAATCATTACAACGATTAAATCGCTTCATGAACCCTACATCACTGATAGTTGTATTAAACTCCGTTTTCGCATAATTCTTTACTTCCATCAGTGAATGTCCGTAAGAATAAAACATTGACAACATCAAGAGTTCTTCCTCATTCTGAATTCCTCTGTGCCTTGTCATCGCTTTATGTTCCCAACACAATGTTTTATAATTTTTTGGTAAAAAGTTTATCAAATCCGTTCTTTGCATACATTTCACCTCATAGCTCCTATACTTGCATTTCTATATTAGCATATTACTGGGGATTTGTATACATTTTTT
>ONVG01000216.1 GCA_900321195.1 uncultured Eubacteriales bacterium | reverse complement strand
TGAGCCTTTACTCTGTCGGGATAATCAACAAGGTCAAGGTCTTTGATAAGTCTGTCAGCGTATTCTGTTATTTTAAGCATCCACTGTGACTTTACCTTTCTTACTACTTCACTTCCGCAGCGTTCGCAAACACCGTTTACTACTTCCTCATTTGCAAGTACGCATTTGCATGATGTACACCAGTTTACAGCCATCTCTTTTTTATATGCAAGACCGTTTTTGAAAAGCTGGAGGAATATCCACTGTGTCCACTTATAGTATTTTGGGTCAGTTGTGTTTATTTCCCTGCTCCAGTCGAATGATATGCCGAGCGCCTGGAGCTGACTTTTGAAACGCGCAACATTCTTTTCGGTAACAGTTTTCGGATGTACATGATTTTTGATAGCGTAGTTTTCTGTCGGCAGACCGAAAGCATCCCAGCCGATAGGATAAAGTACGTTATAGCCCTGCATCCTGCGTTTTCTCGAAACGATATCAAGCGCAGTGTATGAACGCGGATGTCCTACATGAAGTCCCTGACCTGACGGATAAGGGAATTCTATAAGCGCATAGAACTTTTCCTTGCTGCTGTTTTCTTCTGCGTGGAAGATACCTGCGTCCTCCCACTTTTTCTGCCATTTTGATTCGATACTTTTATGATCGTACTTCAAAACATTCCTCTCCTTTTTTATGTAATGCTTTATTGTTTGTTACGGTCGGGGAAAAGCTGCTCAAGCGGCAGGCCTTCTATATCCGAAACATCCATTTCTTCTCCGTCTTCCCAAAGACGTTCAAGATCATAATATTCACGGGCATCCTCAGAGAAAACGTGTACTACAACATCAACGTAATCAAGAAGTATCCATGAATCCGAGCGGTAGCCTTCTATATGGCTGACGCTTATTCCCTCGTTGTCAAGACGGAACTCAACATTGTCTGCGAGGGACTTGACATGTGTATTTGAAGAGCCTGCCGCTATTACGAAATAATCGGCAATAGATGATATATCGCTTATCTTTATTATCTTTGTATCTATTCCCTTTCTTTCGCACAGCGCCTTGGCTGCATATCTTGCTGTTTCAAGTGATGTCATTATTTTGCCTCCTGTTTATTTCTTGTTTTGTTTCAGCCTTAGCTCAGCCATTTCATTATATCCCGCAAATGTATCGGGCGCGATAGTCAGCTTTCTCTGAGCAAGGTCTGCCATAGTGAAGGACATGCCTTCAAGTACGGCTTCATCAAGGTCTTTATCTGCTATCTTTCTCATCATTTCAACGCCCTCATAATCACGGTCGGCAGAAGTGAAGTCGGCTATAAATATTACCTTGTCAAGCAGCGTCATGCCCTTTCTGCCTGTTGTATGGTAGCGGATAGCGTCGATTATTTCCTGGTCGTCGATACCAAGCTCAACCTTTACATAAGCGCTTCCCGATATTGCATGCCATAGCTTAGGCGTGTTTTTTTCCATTTCCGAAAGCTCTATGCCTGCTTTTGCTATAAGCATCATCTGTTCATCTGCTTCGGACTCTTTTGTAGCATCATGAAGTATTCCCGCTATCTCCGCTTTTTTAACATCAGCGCCGTATTTTTTTGCAAGTCTTACGGCTTCCTTTGCAACGTTTTTTGAATGCTTGAAACGTGCGCTTTTCATTCTTTTAGAAATGATATCCTCATAATCTTTTACAGTCATAATTATCAGCTCCAAAATGCATATATCAATACCAGTACATTATAACAAATTTAATCGCTATGTTCAAGCAGTTGAAGGATAAAAGTTTTTTTCCTGCAAAAAAACAATAGTCGATGGACGGATATCCACCGACTTAAATACTGTTATCTGCGTTCAGAGTTCCTTTTCCTTGACTTTTCAAAGTTCTGTTCATGCTCATTTTTTGCGGCAAGCTTTTTATGATAGCTTTTTATGCTTCTCATTTCCTCTTTTGTAAGCTCGCGCCATTTTCCGGGCTGGAGCATGCCGAGCTTTACAGGACCTATGGCATTTCTTTTGAGTCTTGCAACTTCAAGTCCTACAGCTTCGCACATCTTTCTTATCTGTCTGTTTCTGCCCTCTTCGAGTACTATCTCAAGTACGGTCCTGTCCTGCTCCGACTTGATAACATGTATCGCAGCAGGCATTGAACGTCTGCCGTCTATTATAACGCCTGTTGTCAGCGCAGTGAGTGCAAATGCGCCGTCATTTGTCATCAGAAGAAGTCCTTCCGACTCCCTGTCAAGTCTGCCGACAGGAAAAAGTCTCGCCGGAATATCATCTACAAGCTCCGCAACACATTTTCTGCCGCCCTCGTCGCTCATTGTCGTTATAAATCCTCTTGGCTTGTGGAGCATGATGTAGTATTTTTTTGCATCCTGTCTTATAGTTATGTCGCGTCCGGCAACATTTATTTTATCCTTCACAGGATCGGCTTTATCGCCCAGCTGCGCTCTTTTGCCGTTGACTGTGACAGCACCTCTTGATATCAGTTCTTCTGCCTTTCTTCGTGACGCTATGCCTGCATCGGCTATTATTTTCTGTATCCTTATTTTTTCGTTTTCCATAATTTCTCCTTTTTGTCGTTTATATATTCAAATTATTGCCCGTTACAGTATTCCGCTTGTGTTCCGGACATAAGACGGACACTCAGCAGCTTTCTTTTTCCCGAATAATAACAGACCTCGCCTGCATAAGCGCCTTTACCCACAGGCGCATAAACAAAATGCGGCATGTATATTTTCCTGACAGGTATTTCTGTACTGCCCTTTCTTAAAGGTACGGAGCAGTCCTTTTCGGGATGTACTTCTATATAGTCGATATCCGAGCCGACAATGCTGTAGCTGCCGCGGTATTCCTTGTCCCGCGCTTCTTCCTTCGCTTCGTCCCAGACATGGCCGGAAATAATGTCCCAGCGCATCGCGGAGAAGCCGCGCGCGAGCCCCGGCGCGCGATTGAGCGCGATAAGCGCCGCTTCGATGGGGATGGTGCCGCTGCCGCAGAAGGGGTCGCAGAAGTCGTCGCG
>ONVG01000110.1 GCA_900321195.1 uncultured Eubacteriales bacterium | reverse complement strand
CGGAACTGTGTTCCTCCTCGCAATGACAATCTGAAATGCGCTCCGCGGTAATCTCAACATTATCATTATGGTTCGGACGGATCGTCTTTCTTCAGCTTATTGCTCTTGACCGAATACGGATTCTTGTTTTCGATCTGATCGGTCTTGTTCCACGGCAGATCCTGTTCCTTGACGGAATAGGGATTTTTGTTCTGCACCTTCGGCGCGGGCGGCACGGAGCTTGCCCATGCGCCCAGTCCCCACAGCACCAGCATCCAGATGATCATGTACAGCAGGAATGCCCCGAAGTACACGAGGCAGTACCACCATTTGATGTACTGCGGGATGATGAAGTGCAGGATCAGCAGGATCCACCCCGGGATGGTGAGACGGAAGTTGAGCATGATATTGAACATCAGGATCAGAAAGAACGATCCCGAACGAGTTGTTTTTCGCATAGTTTACTCCTATAGAACTGTCATTGCGTCGTTCCCGACACTTGCTTGATGTGAAAATCATATCCATCCGATAAGGTGAAATCGTCGGCGATCCCCTCGGTGATGTAGAGGTCATCGTTGTCAGTGAGGATGATGAAGTCGAAATCGGGATGAGCTTGATAATACGCGGTCGCCTTGTCGAGCCCCATCACGAACAGCGCGGTGGACAGCGCGTCGGCGGCAGAACCGTCATCACATAGGATGGTGACGGATCGGACGCCGTTCTTCACGGGCGCGGCGGTGGCGGGGTCGAGGATGTGGATATAGCGCTTGCCGTCAAGGTCAAAGAAGCGTTCATAGCCGCCCGAGGTCGCCACTACGCCGCCCTCACAGCTCAGATAGCCGAAGTAGCCCGCGGGATTGTCGGGATCGGCAACGCTGACCGAAAAGCGCTTGCCATCGGGCTTTTTGCCGTAGAGGCGTATCGTACCGCCCAGGTTGAGCACCGCGGCAGCGGCATGACCCTCTTTGAGGATCGCATCACATTGATCGGCGGCATAGCCCTTGGCGACCGCGCCGAGGTCGATCATGACCCCTTCGGGCAGGGTAAAGGTATTTTTGTCCGATTTGACAGCGGTATCGTCGATCTTCGCGGCGAGCTCCTTCAATTCGTCATCGTCGGGGACGCGGTAGTCGCCCGAACAAAAGCCCCATGCCTTCACCGCGGGATAAACGGTGATGTCAAAGGCGGGGTCGAGCTCCTTTGAGAGCCGCATAGCGCGCGTCAGTATATCGGCGGTGTCGCTGCTGACGTCGGCTTTGCCGTTTTGATTCAGTTGATAGACGTCGCTGTTCTCGTCCGTCGCGTCCAGTTGCGCGTCCAGCGAATCGATCCGAGCTTGCAGTCGGTCGCACAGATCGCTGTCGCCGCCGTATACCTTGACGCTCATCAGCGTGTCCATCGATTGGAACGACGCGGATCGCGGCTCGGTTCCCGCACAGGAGGAGAGGATCACAGCGAGTATCAGTATGAGAGCGCATAACGCGCCGGTGATCCGTTTTTTCATGACACAAGAGTATCACAGATCAAGGTGGAAGTCAATCAATATGGTTGTGATCGGCGCGCGGAATATTTATCATGAAACAGCAAAAAGATTTGCAAAAATGAGATTTTAGTGGTAGAATGTCCTTAATTTGTCATGGTTTCGTCATAGTGTTGATGTTATCATATAAGCAACCGGAAGTGATTTCCTGAAGGGGACAACATGAAAAACAGGGTTTTTATCATCGTTATCATCGTGATATTTCTCGCGGGGATCGCGGGCTCCGTATGGGTATGGTCCGCTCCCGCGAAAAGCCGTATTCGTGTTGTTTCAAATGAAGAGATCGTTTATTCCGCGGATCTGAATACCGCAGAGGATACGACCTCAACGCCCTTGATGCTGCCTGTACATTCAGCTATTGCCGTCATTTTGCGTCCGTCCATGCTTTCAGCAAAAACATAAGGCTTTGTATTTGAGAAGCCTGCATTCTCCATGCCGTAATGTACGCTTATTATTGCCCTTTTATGCGCCTTATCCTTATCACCGCAGCCATATATCTCCGCAAGCATTTCTATGCACTTATCCGCTGCAGCGTCCGTAAAATTATCTGTACAGTATCTTCTTTTGAGCGCCCTTGCCTCATCTCTTTTTTTACTGTCAAAGACGAGCCTTCCGCTGCTGTCAAAAATTATCGGCAGGTCGTCCTTCCATTTTACACCGTATTTTTCAGTTATGTCAATAAGTTCGGATATAATTTCGTTCATATCTTCATCACTTATATACAGCTTGTTCAGAACTATCTCATATCCTGTCAGATTTACCGCAAGGCCTTTTCCGTTGACATCAAATATTTCTCCCCTGACGGCATCGGACTTTATGACATACTTATATGAATAAGCGGCTATATCGGTATAATATCCCGACTGCAATATCTGCCACTGCGCGAGCCTTGCAATAAACAGCCCCGACACCATGAACACAGCCGCCGCAAGTACAATATATCTTGCAAAGTAGCCTTTTATAATGAACACTCTCCTTGATATCTAAAAGTTACGGATGCTCATACTTTTTTTATGCTTATCCTTTGCTTTGATAAAGTTGTTTATACAATAAAATACCGGCATGAATGCAGATGTACAAACTATCCTTGAAACATAGTGCTTTAAAAAGAACTGCCATGCATAGTCATATCCTGCCGCAAGATAATAAAACACGAATTGCAGGAAAATAATTATCGATACAGCAACAAACGAAATACACATAACAGTAAATATATTCGTCTGTATATACTCATGTGTAAGTACGCTTACAAAAAAGCATATCACAACAAGACATACGGCATAAAAACCGACTGTTCCGCTGTAGGAGCAGTCGGCAAGATATCCGCATAGAGCAGCAAATATCATTGACGCTATGTCATTTTCAAAAACGGCTATCGATAAAGCCGCAGGAATGAGAAGTACAGCCCTTCCGCCGGATATCTCAGGCATAAGACAAGGCGCAGACTGTATTATAAAAGAAATTATCACTTCGGAAATATAAATTATATATCTGAGAAAACACACAGCCGCTCAAGCTCCATTATTTGTTATTCGGGAATCATGAATTATCATATCCCGTAACTATAGCCACATAACGCACAGTCTTAACGTCCGCAAAAGGCTCTATTACAGCAGCCGGCATACCTGTAAAGCCGTCTGACAAAAGCTCTTTTATTTTGCCTATCCTTATGTTTTTCGGGAATATTCCTCCGTAACCCGCCGTCACGACAATATCATCAGATACAGGCTTGTTTTGTGATGATATATTTATAAGCCTTGTATATCCGTGACCGGAAATATCTCCTCCGCCGGATATGACGCCCGTACCGCCTGTTCTTTTTATCTCTGCTCCGACACTTATATCAGGTGAAAGTATAGTCCTTACCTTACAGGAATACGGTGCGACCTCGCACACCTGCCCGACAAGACCGTCCTCCGTTATAACGGGAGAATTTACAGATATACCGTCAGCGCTTCCCTTATCGGCTGTAAATCCGCCGAAATTCTCAGCAGCATCTCTGCCTATCACCACAGCAGTAACAAGCGTTAAGCTTTTATCCGCCTTTTTTATCCCGAAATATCTGCTCAGTTCCTCGTTCTGCCTTTTCATATCGTAATAGTCAGTCAACATTTCATTCAGTCTGCGGTTTTCTTCCGTAAGGCGGCTGACTTCTCCGACAAGAGTTTCCGTGTCCTTTTCTGCGGAAATACTATATACTCCCTGAGATACAAGTCTTTGCACAGGCGTAAGTATAAAGCTTGTGAAAAAATTGTTTATGCCGCTGTTCAATGAGGATATCAAAGCGACAAGCAAAAAGAACGATACAACAGCAAGCATTGTCCTGTATCTTCTTAAATGTGGTTTTCTTCTCATTCTATCTGTTCACTGTTCTCTTATTCCGCCTTTTTCCTGTGCCGACCGCAACGCATTCAAGAGGATGCTCGGCAACATGTACGGGCATGCCCGTTTCCTTTGAAATAAGAGTATCAAGTCCCCTTAACAGCGCGCCGCCGCCCGTCAGCATTATTCCGTTATCCATTATATCAGCCGAAAGCTCAGGCGGCGCTTGTTCAAGAGTTGTTTTTACGGCTTCGACCATAATACTCAGCGGAGCGGAAAGCGCTTCCCTGACTTCTTCGGAGGTTATCTCCGCTTCGCCCGGCATACCGTCAACAGAATTTCTTCCCTTTATGTGTATAGTTCCCTCTCCTTCGCATGAATATGCAGAGCCTATGTTTATCTTTATATTTTCGGCTGTTCTCTGCCCGATAAGCAGACCATACTTTTTCTTTACATACTGAGCTATAGCTTCGTCAAGCTTATCTCCCGCAACTCTCACGGATGTGGAGTTGACTATGCCCCCAAGCGCTATAACAGCCGCTTCGGACGTACCGCCGCCAATATCAAAGACCATATTTCCGGACGGTTCATCAACAGGGAGTCCTGCGCCTATTGCCGCCGCCATAGGTTCTTCTATAAGCTCGGTATGGCCTGCGCCTGCATGACGCAAAACATCCTCTACCGCACGTCTTTCAACATCCGTACAGCCCGACGGTATGCAGACAACGACCTTCGGCTTTCCGAAAACAGATGCTCTCAGCACCTTGCGGATAAATCTCCCGAGCATTTCGGCTGTTATATCAAAATCGGCAATAACACCGTCTTTAAGCGGTCTTACAGCCTCTATAGAGCGCGGTGTGCGTCCTATCATTCGTTTAGCCTCCTTGCCAACTGCGATAACACGGTCAGTTATGAGGTCAACAGCCGCTACTGAGGGTTCTCTCATCACTATTCCCTTATTTTTCATATATACAAGCGTATTTGCCGTTCCGAGATCAATACCGATATCCTTTGAAAACATCATCCTGTCCTCCCGAGAAAATTTACGGGATAATTATAACCTTTTAACAAAAAAATATCGGTCGGAAAAAGGCGGAAACAATTTACAATGTTCAATGCAATATAATTGCAGGCACAGATATTCGGATATCAGATCACATACAGAAGCCCAAGGCCACACCACCTGTATAGTAGGCAATGTTATAGTTACTAGAGCCGTCCGTGTTGACATAATTGAAGTTAGCGTTGGAATTAGCGGAACGGAGCCACCACCAAGCAGCATTTTTATTGTAAGTTTTTACTCTTAAAGCATCATTTGAAAAT
>ONVG01000226.1 GCA_900321195.1 uncultured Eubacteriales bacterium | reverse complement strand
AATGCTCGATTTTTCGGTATTGTTTTTTAGTCAGTTTCATACTTCTATTATACAGCTTTCATGCGGATTTGTAAATATTTATGTTAACACTCTCTAATTATTTTACGCTGGTTGTCAGATGAGTGCCGAGAGTAATATTGTATTATAATATATAAAAATGTATTGACAAAATGAGTTAGATGTGTTAAACTATCGTTGGTTGGATGAAAACAATTTATCTGACCGATATTTTTGAACATCGGTTAGATGTATCTAATTATAATAACGGAGGATAGTATGAGCGTTGTAATAGTTGGCGGAAATGAATGTATGGTAAGAGAATATACGGAGCTTTGCGAAAAGTATAAATATAAGGCAAAGGTATATCCTAAGATGTGCAGGGGCTTGCAGAATATAGGCAGTCCCGATTTGATGGTGCTTTTTACGAATACAATGTCGCATAAGATGATAAAATGTGCGCTGGACGGCATCAGACACATGAATATTCCGGTCGAAAGGTCGCATAATAGCTCTAAGGCGGCACTCAGGAATATACTTGACAAATACGCCGGATAAAATGTTGGAGCGGAGGGATAAATATGTCAGAGGAATTACTTGTAAGGCATTGTGCGCCTACGCTTATGGGACTGAAAACGGGAAATATGTTTTCATGTCGGTTTGAAACTAAAGAGGATGAGCGCTGCAGTCTTACTGAACTGAACCGCAGGCTCGGTGAAAAGGGAATACGTGTTATCCCTTTGAGACATCATAACGGTTCTACGCTTATTTATCTTTACAGACCGTCAAAGCTTAAAGCAGACCTGAATAATAAGCAGGCAATGGAAATTCTGAGTGAGATCGGCTATGAGCAGGAAAGTGTAAATATCTGTCTTGCAGGGCTTATGAAAAAGCTGCGTGAAAACGAGGATTTTCCGCATGAGATAGGATTGTTTTTAGGTTATCCGCCGGAGGATGTCTGCGGCTTTATCAAAAATAAGGGCAGCGGCTGTAAATGCGTCGGCTGCTGGAAGGTATATGGCGATGCTGACAAAGCACGTCAGACCTTTGACAAATATAAGAAATGTACTGAGATATGCTGTTCACTTGCCGCAAAGGGCTACAGTATTGAGCGTATGGCAGTATCATGCTGATATGTCTATTAAGCATTAGTGCTTTTAGAATACATTATTTTTGAAAGGAAAATTGATATGAGTAAAATTGCAGTAGTTTATTGGAGCGGAACAGGAAATACGGAAGCAATGGCTAATGCCGTTCTTAAAGGTGCGAAGGACAAGGGAGCAGAAGCAGAGCTTTTTACTGCATCCGATTTCAGCGCGGACATGGTGGAAGGCTTTGACGGAATAGCTTTTGGCTGCCCGTCAATGGGCACTGAGGAATTGGAGGACAGTGAGTTTGCTCCGATGTTCGATTCTGTCAAGGATAAGCTTAACGGCAAAAAGATAGCACTTTTTGGCTCTTACGGCTGGGGTGACGGCGAATGGATGAGGAACTGGGAGAATGACTGTAAAAGCTGCGGCGCTGTTTTGGCTGCACAAAGCGTTATATGCAACGATGCTCCCGATAATGACGTAACAGCTCAGTGTGAAGCTTTGGGCGCTGCGCTTATCTGAGCCTGACGCTCTTTAGTAAAGTTAAAAGTTAAAATTTTATTCTTTCGCGTGGATAAAATGTTTGGTCTGCAATCAGAGCGGAACGGAGTGAGCGACAACGCGAATCGACAGCGGAGGCACTCCGCCGCGAATTGACAGCGGAGGCACTCCGCCGCCGGCAAGCTGCCGGTGCCGATTACGTTCACGCGCGGTAAAACGCGCTTACTTTGCATTATCCTACACTGCTATGCACGCACATCCGGTGCGGCGGCGCACGGCGCCGGTTTTCTAAGTCCGCCGACACGCCCCTTGCGGTGCGCTTTACGGCTATTGTATAAAAATTGAACTAACGGTATTCCATTAGTTGAGCGTTGGCTGCGATTATGACGGCTTCATGGTTCTGTGAAGCTGTGAAAGCAGCTTTTTTATGACTCTTGGGTTTAATTCAACTAACAGATGTTAGAGTGGTATAATACCGTTTGAAAGGAGTAGTGGATTTGTACAGAAAAAAATTAATGATTACTATATGTCATATAAAAAATATAAAGCCGCAGTCGATCCTGACGGAACAAAAACCATAACATATAACGATATCACGGATCAGATATCCAATCTTCTCAAAGAGGGAATGAGAAGATATACAGGCGGAGCGGAAAAGGACGGAGAGGACGGATATTACAAGCCGTTTTCAAATGCATACGGATTCTGGTACGAGACATCAGGCTTTGAGAAGACTGTAATGGGATATATTTCCGGCTCAAGAGTAACGGATGTAGAGCTTCAGTTCTCGAATATGAGAAAGAGCGTGTCGAATGGAGAAAGCGCAGAAAATATTCAGAAGGAAGTAGATAACCTTGTTTCCATGCTCAGAGAGGATGCAAATAAGCTTGATGATCTTTTCGGATACAGCAGTGACGGTTCTTCCGGCAGCGGAGGTCTTACATGGGCGACATTCGGCGCTGTATTCAGCATTATTGTAAGAGAAGGTCTTGAAGCGATACTGATAGTAGGCGCAATGGTCGCATACCTCATAAAGACAAAGAACAAGCGCGGTACACTTTATGTTTATATCGGCGCTGTGCTTGCTTTGATAGCAAGTGTTATTATGGCGGTCATACTGTATTCGTTTGCGAGCAATGCAGGAAATTCTATCCCGCAGGAGATAGTTGAAGGCGTTACGGCACTTTTGGCTGTTGCAGTACTTATCTATGTTTCAAACTGGATGATATCCAAAGCAGAGTCGGACAACTGGACGAAATATCTTACGGATAAAGTTACAGATTCTGCTGGAAAGGGCAAAATGCTTGCGCTCGGATTTACTTCTTTCCTTGCGGTATTTCGTGAGGGCGCAGAGGTGATACTTTTCTGTCAGCAGTATTTTACAAGAGCCGGTTCAATGGAAAACGGATATCTTGCAGTGTTCGGAGGAATTTTCGGAGGACTTGCCGCAGTTGCGCTGATATTCGTTCTTATAAGAGTGTTCGGTATAAAAATACCGCTCAAACCTTTCTTTATGGCAACAAGCATACTTATGGCGATAATGTCTATAGCATTTCTCGGCTCAGGTATGTGGGAGCTGTTTATGGACGGCGGTCTGGCTGACAGCATCGGCGGCTGGGTACAGCAGCTTGCAGTCACGATACCCTGGCTGTCATGGATGTCCGGCAACGAAGTACTTGCTTTCTTTGGCATCTATCCCACATGGATAACACTGTTGCCGCAGCTCATACTTCTTGTGATAACAGTAATAACCTTTATTGTCGCTCTGAAGAAAAAGCCTGCCGCAAAACAGAGTGCGGAAGAAAAATAATCATGCAATAGTCCGGGACTGACCCGTAAAAGCCCGGTTTATTGAGAGTCATTAAGGCTCTTATAAAAAAAGAAAAATCCAGATAATATCAGGAGGAATTTAA
>ONVG01000109.1 GCA_900321195.1 uncultured Eubacteriales bacterium | reverse complement strand
CAGAGACGTTTTGCGGAATATACACAGGAACAGGTAGATGAGATATTCAGAGCAGCTGCTATTGCAGCAAACGCCGAGCGCATACCGCTTGCAAAAATGGCTGTTGAGGAAACAGGCATGGGCGTTGTTGAAGATAAGGTGATAAAGAACCATTATGCTGCCGAATATATCTACAATTATTACAAGGATACAAAGACCTGCGGCGTTATAGAATATGACGCAGCTTTCGGCATGAAAAAGGTAGCCGAGCCTATAGGAATAATAGGCGCAGTTATACCTACCACCAACCCTACATCTACAGCTATATTCAAGGCTCTTATCTGTCTTAAAACGAGGAACGGTATAATAATCAGCCCTCATCCGCGTGCTAAGAAGTCTACTATAGCAGCAGCAAAAATAGTGCTTGAAGCCGCTGTAAAGGCAGGCGCACCGGAGGATATAATCGGTTGGATAGATATTCCTTCACTTGAGCTTACAAATGAGCTTATGAAAACATCCGACACCATACTTGCAACAGGCGGTCCCGGAATGGTAAAGGCTGCATATTCGTCAGGCAAGCCGGCTCTTGGCGTTGGCGCAGGAAATACGCCTGCAATAATCGACAGCACAGCAGATATACAGGTGGCTGTAAACTCTATCATCCATTCCAAAACATTTGATAACGGTATGATATGCGCTTCCGAGCAGAGTGTCACTGTTATTGAGGATATCTATGACAAGGTAAAAAAGGAATTTGCCGACAGAGGCTGTTATTTCCTTAAAGAAGACGAAATTGAAAAGGTCAGAAAGACTATCATAATAAACGGCGCATTGAATGCAAAGATAGTTGGTCAGCCTGCATATAAGATAGCAGCGCTTGCAGGAGTTGAGGTAGACCCGAAAACAAAGATACTCATAGGCGAAGTTGAATCTGTTGATATCAGCGAGGAATTCGCTCATGAGAAGCTTTCACCTGTGCTTGCTATGTATAAGGCTGCTGACTTTGACGATGCTATAGCAAAGGCAGCAAGACTTGTTGCAGACGGCGGATATGGCCATACATCATCACTTTTCATTCACCCGTCACAGACAGAAAAGATAGAAAAGCATTCCCACGCTATGAAGACCTGCCGCATACTTATAAATACTCCTTCATCACAGGGCGGTATCGGAGATCTTTATAACTTCTCACTCACACCTTCATTTACGCTTGGCTGCGGTTCATGGGGCGGCAACTCTGTTTCGGATAATGTCGGCGTAAAAAATCTTCTTAACATCAAAAAGGTTGCCGAGAGGAGAGAGAACATGCTTTGGTTCAGAGCGCCTGAAAAGGTATATTTCAAAAAAGGCTGTATGCCTGTAGCACTTGATGAGCTTGGAACGATAATGCACAAGAAAAAGGCATTTATCGTAACTGACTCGTTCCTTTATAAAAACGGTTATGTTTCCCCGATAGAGAAAAAGCTTAATGAAATGAATATCCAGCACACATGCTTCTATAACGTACAGCCCGACCCGACACTTGCATCGGCAGAAGAGGGCGCAGAGGCTATGCGTCTGTTTGAGCCTGATGTAATAATCGCACTTGGCGGCGGTTCGGCTATGGACGCAGGAAAAATAATGTGGGTACTTTATGAGCATCCCGAAGTAGACTTCAAGGATATGGCTATGCGCTTTATGGATATCCGCAAGAGAATATATCCCTTCCCGAAAATGGGCGGGAAAGCATATTTCGTAGCTGTTCCGACATCATCGGGCACAGGCTCGGAGGTAACGCCTTTTGCAGTTATAACGGATGAAAAGACAAATATAAAATATCCGCTTGCAGATTATGAACTTCTTCCAAAGATGGCAATAATCGATGCCGACAATATGATGGATCAGCCCAAGGGACTTACAAGCGCATCAGGTATAGACGCACTTGTACATGCGCTTGAAGCTTATGTATCAATAATGGCAACAGAATATACGGACGGTCTTGCACTCAAGGCTATGAAGAATATTTTCGACTATCTGCCGTCAGCATATGAGAACGGCGCAAATGACCCGACAGCAAGAGAAAAGATGGCTACCGCCTCAACACTTGCAGGTATGGCATTTGCAAACGCATTCCTGGGCGTTTGTCATTCAATGGCGCACAAGCTCGGCGCTTTCCACCATATACCTCACGGTATCGCAAATGCACTTCTCCTTACTGAAGTAATGAGATTCAATGCAGACCCGAAGCCTGCCAAGATGGGAACATTCTCACAGTACCCGTATCCGCATACACTTGAAAGATACTGTGAATGCGCTCACTTCCTCGGCATAAACGGCAAGGACGACAATGAAACTCTCGATATCTTCATCGGGAAGATAGAGGAGCTGAAAGCAAAGATAGGCATAAAGAAAACTATCGCAGAGTATGGTGTTGATGAGAAGTACTTCCTTGAAACACTTGATACTATGGTAGAACAGGCATTTGACGACCAGTGTACGGGAGCAAACCCAAGATATCCGCTCATGTCCGAAATAAAGGATATGTACCTCAGAGCTTATTACGGAAAATAATTTTTAACGGGTGCGGCGTTCTGCCGCACCTTGTTTTTGACCGGAGTTTTTATTATGGAATACATTTGTTCTTTATGTCCGCGAAACTGCAATGCTTTGAGAACCGATGAAAAGGGAAATGGCTTTTGCAGGATGGGAATACTGCCTAAGATAGCAAGAGCTGCGCCGCATTTCTGGGAAGAGCCGTGTATAAGCGGAACAAAGGGGTCGGGAACGATATTTTTTTCCGGCTGTGTTCTGTCGTGCGTTTTCTGTCAGAATAATAAAATAAGCTCTGGCGGCTATGGAAAGACAGTCCGCGTTGATGAGCTTATAGGCTATATAAAAGGACTGGAGGAACAGGGAGTACACAATATAAATCTTGTAAGCCCTACGCCTTATATCGAAAGCATAACGGAAGCTTTCGGAAAGTACAGACCGGCTGTTCCGATAGTATATAATACGGGCGGTTATGAGAAAGCAGAAACTATAAAGAGGCTTGACGGAATAGTTGATATCTATCTCCCCGACATGAAATATATAAGTCCGGAGCTTTCGGGGAAATATTCCGGAGCAGGAAATTATTTTGAATATGCACTTCCTGCGATAAAAGAAATGGTTCGTCAGACTGGCAGACCGGAATTTGACGAAAACGGTATAATGCTAAAGGGTATTATAGTAAGACATCTCATACTTCCGCAGAATACGAAAAATTCTGTTCAGGTACTTGACGTTCTTAAAAGAGAATTCGGAGATGATATACTTGTAAGTCTTATGGGACAGTATGTTCCTATGGGGAGGGCTGCTGAGTTCGGAGAGATAAACCGACGAATAACCGCAAGGGAATATAACAAGGTTCTCGTACATATGGAGGAGCTTGGACTTGACGGCTATGTGCAGGAGCTTGGCTCGGCTAAAAAGACATACATACCCGATTTTGATATATCAGTCCTGTGAGTCGCCGCTGACTACCTTCAGCGGCATTCTTATGCATACATCTTCTTCTATCTCATAGTCTGCTTTGAGTATATAGCTGTCACTGCTTTCACTGAATGATATTTTTTTTTGCAGGACAGTACCCTGATTTGTACTTCCAAGCATAAACACCTCATACAATGAAAGCTTGTTTTTTAATATCGTTTCAGCCTGCTGTCTGTCAAGGACAACAGGCTTTTTTGTGTATTCACGAAGTATCTCGGAATTAATATAAAGCGGAAGTCTGCTGTCAAGGAATGTCAGCTGTTCGCTTTCAGCCGTTTTTATATTATTGCAGTCGGGCGTGTCCTGAATCGAAAAAGGCAGCTTTATACCGAAGAAAACTATCTCGCTTTTAACGGCTGCGCTATCGCTGAATACAGGCACTTCAATATTTTTAGGTATTTTTATTTCGGCGCTTCTTGCGGTTTTTGCAAATACCTGAGCATTGCTGTCAACTATGACGTTAGTTCCATCGTTGTATTCCATAACACCGCTGACGAGCATCTGCCCCTTTTTTATTCCGTCGCCGACAGATATTTTTGAAGAGCCGTTTTTTACCTTTATTCTTGTAACAGTGCCGTCCGCCGCCGATATCATATTGCTTGTCTGAGATATATCACGTCTGTTCAGGCTTTGAGAGGTATCTGGACTGACACGCACCTCGGCGCATGAGCCTATTATATTTATCGTCATCCAGCTTATCCTGTTGTCTTTAAGAGATATTTTATCTATGATATCCTGTACATTAAGACTTTCTCTGTAAGCACCCTCGTGAAAGCCGTATTCGCTGAGTATCTCCTGCATTTCATATTCGTTGATTATTTCGGGCAGCTGATAGCTTATGCTCCATACAAAGCACGACATGACCTTGCAGAATACCGCAAAAAGAACCGCGCCGGCTAAAAGCCCCGAACGGTGCTTGTGCTTTGCCAGAATATACGGCAGTCCGTGTTCCTTTACGATATGTATGCTGTTCTGAGTTTTTTCGGCGGCGCTTTGTGCCGTGTTCCATTCATTTTTTCCTGTACAGAAGCATATACAGCCGTTTATATTTCTGAGCTTCCACATGTTCACGCCCTTGCGCGCGGCAAGATTTATAAAACGCTCTGTAAATTTCCCCTCAACACTTATATCATAATAGCCGAAAAGCCACCTTAATAAATGAACTATCATATTATTGCCCTCACATGATATATTCTATTGATGTGACAAAGCCGTGTATTACAATGTCACTGTCATTCATGCACTGTATATGCAGTCCGCGTCCGCAGAAAGCGAGTATATATTTTCCTGCATTTATCTTTATGGACTTGTCGCCGTATTCGACAATGCCCTTTCCGCCTTCAAGTATTATTTCATGGTTTCCGCTTATATCCATATGGACGTTTCCTAAATTAGCCATAAATGCAGGCATTTTCATACCCTGATCACCTTTGCTTTTTTTCATCGGCTCGCCTCCTTATTAAAATTTATGCTTTTCAAAATATAAAAATCACCCCATGCATATATTTTACAGGGTGATGATATGAAAGCTTATATTTGTGCAAAGTCAAGGCCTGTTATAATGTCTGTTTTTGTTATATGCGTGACGGTATGCATACTTGTGTTTTCTTCTGCCTCGTCAAAAGGTATAGTAAGCGGTCTTGAATATTCTTCAAAGCTTCTTGTACCGTCATTATCATACGCTCAGGGATATATGTTTATCTCGGAAGGATAATATCGCCTTTGACGGTACATGTTTTTAGGCTGCCCGAAAAGGCTTCTGCCGCTGTTCTTCTCAGCTTCATAGGCGGATTTCCGGTAGGCGCAAGGTGTGTAAGACTGCTGTATGACAATGGAGAGATAAGCTCACGTCAGGCGGAGCAGATGATGATTTTCTGTATATGCTCCGGACCTGCATTTCTGATAACGGGTATAGGTACGATAATGCTCGGCAATATGACATCGGGACTTATACTCTATGCTTCACAGCTATTGTCGGGTATAATACTCGGCATAATTTCGGGATCGGTATATCGTGATGATATAACGGAAAAAGCTTGTGATAAAAAGCCGGTGAAAAGCGGATATATAAATGATTTTATTTTTTCATGCTCGGACGGCGCAATGTCTGTTATACATCTTGTGTCACTCGTTATATTTTTTTCCATGTTTCTTTCTGTAGCGGATGAGCTTGGCTTGTCCGGACTTTTGTATTCGCTTCTGAAAGCTCTCGGCGCAGACCATTCCTTTGCGGACTGTGCGTTTTCCGTAATATTCGAGGTGACAACGGCGTGTAACAGGATATGTCAGGGCGGATGTCCTTTGAGTATGCTGTCTTTAGCCGCAGGATTTGGCGGCTTGTGTGTGCATTTTCAGATATTTGCGCTGCTTGGCGATATTAAGGTCAGCAGGATAAAGATAATAGCCTTTCGCTTTGTCAATGCGTTTTTGTCGTCTGTCATAACCGAGATAATATGCGGCTTTTATTCTCCGTCTGTTTCGGTGTTTTCAATGTATGGAAACGAGGTACAGCTCAGCTCTGCTACTGCTGCCGGAACAGCGGCGCTTATAATAATGTGCGCTGTGTTTCTGCTTTCGCTGAAAGGTTCGGAGCTTAAAAGAACAATTATCAGAAAATGACATAAAATAAGAACAGGTATTTTACAGGGAGGTATAGTATGTGCGGTATAGCAGGCTGGTTTGATAGGAATGTTGATTTCGGCAGTCATAAGAAAACGCTTATGGCTATGTCTGAAAGTCTTGGAAGGCGAGGACCCGATGACAGCGGTATATGTGTGAAGGACGGTGTTTGTCTTATACACAGGCGTTTGGCGGTCATAGATGTACAGAACGGCAGACAGCCCATGACATGTATTCAGGGAAAGAGAAGCTGTACGATAGTATATAACGGAGAGATATATAATACAAGCGAGCTGAGAAACGAGCTGAGTTCATACGGATACAGCTTTTCTACAAAAAGTGATACGGAGGTCGTTCTTGCCTCATATATGTGCTGGGGAGGAAGATGTGTAGAAAAGCTTAACGGTATATTTGCCTTTGCGGTATATGACAGCGGAAACGGCAGTGTTTTTCTTGCAAGGGACAGGATAGGCGTAAAGCCGCTGTTTTTCTATGAATATGATAAGGGAATGCTGTTTGCTTCGGAGATAAACTGTCTTTTGCAGAATCCTCTTGTAAAGCCTGTTGTTGACGAGGAAGGTCTGAGTGAGCTTTTCCTTATAGGACCGGGAAGAACTCTCGGTCAGGGAGTTTATAAAAACATAGGCGAGCTTTTGCCGGGAGAATGCGCGTTCTATGACGGAAAGAAGCTTTTCAGGAGAAGATACTATAAGCTTACGGCTCATGAACATATATCCGACACTGATAATAGCATCAAAGAGGTAAGGGAGCTTATAACCGATTCTGTAGAAAGACAGCTTGTGTCTGATGTGCCGCTGTGCTGTTTCCTTTCCGGCGGTCTTGATTCGAGCATAATCTCATATACAGCGGCAGAGTATAACAAGAGGAACGGTCTTAAAGCGATAGACACCTATTCTGTTGACTATAAGGACAACGACAAGTATTTTCAGAAAAGCCTTTTTCAGCCGACACCCGACAGTGAATTCATAGGTATAATGGCGGATGCGATAGGCTCGGAGCATCACAGTGTAGTTATAGATAACAGAGAGCTTTTCTATGCGCTGAAGCAGGCAGTAGACGCAAGAGATCTGCCGGGTATGACGGATGTTGACTCATCACTTCTGCTGTTCTGCGGAAGGATAAAGGAGAACTTTACAGTTGCGCTTTCGGGAGAATGCGCGGACGAGCTTTTCGGCGGATATCCCTGGTATCATAACAGCAATATTCTGTTTGAGGAGTGTTTTCCGTGGTCGAGGTCGCTTGACATAAGGCGTTCTGTATTGAAGAGCGGATTTTTGCCCAAGGGAGAGGAATATGTAAAGCAGCGCTATCTTGATACATGCATGAATACTGAAAAGCTGCCGACAGACAGCAGGCTTGACGCGCGTATGAGAGAGATGTTCTCTCTGAATTTCTACTGGTTCATGCAAACGCTGCTTGACAGGAAGGACAGGATGTCCATGTATAACGGTCTTGAAGTGAGAGTGCCGTTCTGTGATTACAGGATAGTTGATTATGCATTCAATCTGCCCTGGTCGATAAAGGCATACGGCGGCAGGGAAAAGGGAATAGTTCGTGAAGCTTTCAGAGGACTTTTGCCTGACAGTATAATCGAGCGCAAGAAAAGCCCTTATCCGAAGACACACGACCCGTTATATTTTAAGCTTTGTGCAGGAGCGGTAAAGGATATTTTGGATGATAAAAGCTCGCCGCTTTATGATATACTCGACAGACAGGGCATAGAGGATATAATCGAGCATCCCGAAAAAATATCATCGCCCTGGTACGGTCAGCTTATGAGAGCGCCGCAGATACTTGCATATATAATACAGCTTGATTACTGGTTCAGGAAGAACGGTGTTATAATAGAGTTATGAGCAAAAAATAAAGCTGCGTCAGAACGCAGCTTACATAACAAAAAACGGCTGACAAAAAGTCAGCCGTCAGGAATTTAAAATCACTGGATAGAGCTGTCGAGATAATGTTCAAGCTCCTCCTCGTCTCTTTTCTGCTTTTCTCTGATGATAAGAATTGTTGTCAAAGCTGCTGTAACAGCGGCAATACCGCCTGCAACAGATATAAATATTATGAAAAACTTCTTACTCATTAATTAAGCCTCCTCCGAAATGTTTTCTTGATTTACTACATTATATACTGTTATTTTAAAAAAGTCAAGGTAAAGAGAAGAATTTTTGTATAAAATGGAAGAAACGGGTATGAAAAAAAGCAGAACCGATGTTCTGCTTTAGCTCAATATCAACAAAAGGGGACTCAGAAAGAGTCAATGGCTTATTATGCGGAAGCATTAAGCTTACGAGCCAAAGATGACTTCTTTCTTGAAGCAGTATTCTTCTTCAGGATACCCTTAGCTGCAGCCTGATCGATCTTTTTAATAGCAACACGAACGCTCTGCTCCTTATCGGAAGCATTTGTTTCGATAGCAGCATTAGCCTTCTTGAGACTTGTTTTAAGTGTGCTCTTAACGATTTTGTTAGCAGCTGTTTTTGCAGCGGCAACCTTTACACGCTTTTTTGCTGACTTAATGTTAGGCATGACGACACCTCCCTTTACCTTCACTTGCGTACAGCTTATAATATCATTTATTCAGAAAAAAAGCAAGGGTTTTTTGAAAATTTTTCAAAAAAAGTGCTGTTTGTATGATGTTATATAAATTTTGCGGTGTATGTATAAATAGCTGTTAAAAATAAAGGACTGAAATTTATTGAAATTTACGAAAAAATATGTTAATATGAAAAACGTTGGGGAGGGAGATAAATGGCGGAAGCATCCTGCTGTGAAAGCTGCAGCTATTATGTATATAATGAATATTATGAATACTATGAATGTCTTGTCGGACTTGACGAGGATGAGCTTGCAAAATTCCTTACAGGTACCATGAACTCCTGTCCGTTTTATAAAAACGACGATGAATACAGTATCGTCAGGAAACAGAACTGAAAGGGAGGAAAAAATTGGGTAAGATGAAAAAGTACACAGACATAATTTTGGGCATGATATACGGCTGTATAATAGGCGTTGCCAATATCATTCCGGGAGTAAGCGGCGGAACTATGGCTGTAATGCTGAATATCTATGATAAGCTGATAGACTCATTCACAGGCATACGAAAGAATTTCAAAAAGAGTATGGCGTTTCTTGTGCCGGTGATATTGGGAGCAGTAATAGGCATAGTTGCGTTTTCGGTGCTTATAAAGTACCTTATAAACAATCATCCGCTTCCGACATGCTTTTTCTTTATCGGTCTTATACTCGGCAGTCTGCCTCTTGTATGTAAAAGAGCATTGGAAACCAAATTCAAAATATGGTCCGTTATACCGTTTATCATATTCCTTGCGGGAATGACAGCCCTTGCATTTGTCAGCACAGAGGGTAAAGATACCGCAGGCGCATTGATGGAAATGAACGCAGGCACATGGTTCTATATGCTGCTAAGCTCGGTAGTTGCGGCAATGTGCATGATAATACCGGGAGTAAGCGGCTCTATGATATTTATGATATTCGGCGTTTACTCGACTATTATCGGCGCTATATCGGGAGTTACAAAGCATTTTATGCAAAGCTGCATGACGCTTATGCCTGTGGGTATCGGTGTTGTCATAGGCATAGTTTTCGGAGCAAAGATAATAGATATCTGCATAAAGCGTTTTCCGCAGATGACATACTTTGCTATAATCGGACTTATGCTCGGCTCACCGCTTGTTATATTTATGAAATTTCAAGCTGAAAGCGCAGGTCTTGCAAAGGCAGACCCGAATTTTACAAGTAATTTCGTGTTCAGTCCGCTGAACATTACAGTTTCTGTAATAGTATTTGCTGTCGGACTTGCAATAGCTTTGTTTTTCGGAAGCGAAAAGATAAAAGCAAAATTTGCGAAAAAGAACAAAGAAAGATCATAATAAGATTTTCCGTTCACTTGACGTATCAGGCGGACGAAATTTTTTATTTTAATGAGGTGTTGACAAAGCTTT
>ONVG01000080.1 GCA_900321195.1 uncultured Eubacteriales bacterium | reverse complement strand
ATTAAGAATTGCACTTTTGAAGTATCCTGTGACTTGTTTTATCGATTCCTACAGCCCCCAGCGGCGCTGTTATCAGTATCGCAAGCACAGCGACAGACAGTACAGTTTTTCCGCACGGCAATCCCAATGACAGCGGTACCGAACCTATAGCCGCCTGTACAGTGGCTTTCGGGAGGTATGCAATAATACAAAAAAGCCGTTCCTTTGCCGTGAGCTTTGTTCCTGCCATACAGACAACAACTCCTACAGCTCTGAATGCAAGGGCTATGAATATCATAAGCAATGCAAAAGCGCCTGCTTCGAGCGTATAGCGCACATCAACTGCTGCTCCTACCAATACAAACAGTATGACCTCTGCCGCTATCCACAGTTTGCCGAATTTTTCCGACAAGCGCAGAGATACGCTCTTATCCGCTCTCAGCTTCACGATACAAGCCATTGCAACTACAGCAAGCAGTCCCGATACAGCAGCATAAGGCTTTGCAAGCGTTTCGGCAGACATAAGCAAAAATGCTGTTCCGAGCATAACTATGACCTTTATACTGTTCCTTATCTTGTTATTGTGCTTATATGATATCTCAAACAGAAAACAGATGCACAGCCCTGTTACAGCTCCAAGCAGCACTCCAAGAACGATAGATACAGGGATATTAAGAAAATCAACCGCTTTTACCGAACCGCCCTGCGCCATTGTAACGAATGTTGAAAACAATACTATAACAAATACATCATCGCACGAAGCGCCGGCAAGTATCATCTGCGGTATGCTTTTTTCTGTGCCGTATTTTTCTTCGATAAGCCTGACCATTCTCGGAACGACCACCGCAGGCGATACAGCGCTCAGCACAGCGCCCATAACTGCCGCCTCTATATAACTGACACCCAACAGAAGCGGCGCAAATATGACATAACCGGCTATCTCAAAGCACGCAGGCACGAAAGACATCATCACTGCAGGTCTGCCGACTTTTTTAAGGTCTGACAAATTAAGTGACAGTCCGGCTTTTATCAGTATTATGATAAGAGCCATTTGTCTTAGCTCTGTAGATATGCCAAGTACAGACTCGTCCAGCAAGTCAAGCACATAAGGGCTTACCGCTATACCTACGCCCAGCATGCCGATAATGCGCGGCAATCCTATTTTTTCAAATATCGCCGCCGCAGACAGCCCAACAAGAAAAATAATCGCAAGTGATAAAAGCATATTTATACATCCCCCAGAACATTACCTCTCCTCTATGCATCATGGCAAGTCCTTTGTCGTTCATGCCTATCCAAAGCCTGTCTTTACCGTCTGCATAAAGCGATTTTACTCCCGAAATATTCATAGATCTGTCTACACGTTCAAAACGCTTTCCGTCATAGCGGACAAGTCCTCCGTAACTGCCTATCCAGATAAATCCCTCGCCTGTCTGTGCGACAGCATTCGCTTCGGAAGTCGTCAGTCCGTTTTTATTATCGTACCCCGCATTGATCTATTCAAAAAAGATGATTATTTCGCCGTCATATATGTAAAGCTGTTTATCCGGTTATTATAATACTCGCTGTCCGAAAAACATTAAACAAATCAGGTAAGATGACAAGTATATTTCTGCTTTATATACAAATCTTAATACAATAATTTAATAATAATGACAGAACATATAAGCACTAAAACATAATTTATCTTTAAGAAAAATTTGTTGCATGATAAAATATCAGGGCAATAAAGCCGCAGAAAAGGCAAACTGCACCTGATAAAAACAATCAAAACGGGCTCCGTCACTTTTCGGCGCCGGAGCCCGTTTTGTATTCAAAGATGTTTATTTTTCGATAAATCTAAGGATATCATTGTAGACACGTATTTTGTTCTTTTCGTGAAGTATATCATGTCTCATACCACGGTATATCTTTCCGCGTACATCACTGTAGCCTATTTTCTTTAATATATACATGGCTTCGGCAAACTTTACCGTTGATATAGCGCAGGGGTCATCCGCTCCCGACAAAAATCTGATAGAAAGATACGGGTTTTTCGGAATATATCCGCCCGAATAAGTGAGCTGTGACAGATTCAGCATTTGTTCATATCCGTTCAGGGTGAACAAAAATCTGCACATCGGGTCATTGTTATGCTCTATAACAGCTTCACGCTCGGAATTTGTCCATGCATTGTGAAGATGCTCTTTTCTGAATTTCAGCTCATATGATACTCCCATTATGAGCAGCTTCGCAAGTCTTGAACGATACCTCTCGCCCTCAAAAAATTTGAGTATTTTAATTATCCTAAGTCCGTCTTTTACCATGTTCGACTTTGACGGAGAGCCGATAATACAAAGCTTGTCAATATCCGCATCATATTTTCTGATATAGCATCTTGCCGCAAGAGAGCCCATGCTGTGTCCCAGAAGTACAAATGGAAGGTCTTTTTTGCCGCACTTTTCCGCAGCATATTCCTTTACTTCAAGCGTTATCTCGTGCAGATCTTCGATAAGCGCCTGATAGCCGCCCTCATACCAGTATCCTCTATCTTCCGCATAGAGGACACTTTCACCGTGTCCCCTATGATCATTGATTATAGTTAAAAAGCCGTGAGCAGCAAGAAATTTCATAAACGCGATATATCTTCCCTTGTGCTCGTTTTTTCCGTGAACGATCTGAACAATGCCTTTGATATCCGCCGGGTCTTCCGGCTCTATTCTCAGAACTGAAAGAGGCAATGCATCAGAACCGGAAATGTGCTGATAATAAGTTTCGGAAATACTAATTTTTCATGCCCCCGGTTCATCTCTAAGCACTTCATTGCGAATTATCTTCTTTGAAGAATTTTTCAGGAAAGGATTTTCCCTTATCACAAGTCTTGAAAGCTGCTTATAAGTTGGTTGATTTTTATTGTAGTCATTAAGGATAGCCTGCAAAGCATTCTTTACTTCTTCCTTGCTCATGTTCTCTGCCACTGTCTGCTCAGGATAGATACGGGCTGTAAGCATATTGTCTTCGCCTGTTACAACTATCTCATCGATAATATCATTGAGCGCTGAAAGCTTTGTTTCTATCTCTTCCGGAGAGATATTTTCGCCGTTGGAAAGTATGATAAGGTTCTTTACTCTGCCGTTGATGAACAGATAGCCGTCCTCATCGATATAGCCCTTATCGCCTGTATGGAGCCAGCCATCCTTGAGAGTTTCGCTTGTCTCCTTATCCATCTTGTAGTAGCCTTTCATTACGCTTGTGCCGCGAACAAGTATCTCGCCGTCCTCAAACTTTATCTCAACATTTGAAAGCGGTCTGCCGATAGAGCCGGGTCTGCCCTCGCCTATCTTGTTCGTGCTGATTACAGGTGAACACTCTGACATGCCGTAGCCCTCATATATCTCTATGCCGTACTTTGCAAACTCATCGATATAATACGGGTCAAGATGCGCGCCGCCTGTCATGATATACTTCATGTTCTCACCGAAAACTTTCTTTCCGAGTATTTCGGGCGGAACATCTGCGCCAAGAGCTTTCAGTCTCTTGTAGATAGTTTCTACCATAAGCGGTACCATAAGTATAACATCAGGCTGATAGATGCTCATATTCCTTATTATGTGGAAAAGAGAGTCATTTATGCACAGAACTGCGCCCATCCAGAAACCGTTCAGCCAGTCCATAGACAGACAGAATGCATGATGTACAGGAAGTACGCTCATGAATATCAGACCCGGATCAAAGTCATACAGAACTGCTTCGATATTGCAGTACAGATTGCTCTGTGTAAGCATAACGCCCTTGCTCTTTCCGGTAGTTCCTGAGGTATAAACGATCATGGATATATCGTCCCCTTCAGGCTGTTCAGGCTCGGCGCAGTCCTTGCCTGCCGCCATAAGATCAGCGACAGTTTCCGTACCCTCAACAGCGTCACCGGTAAGCATCCATATTTTTCTTACATTAGGACAGTTTGCCTGTATTTTCTCTGCAAGAGAAACAAAGACATTGCTAAGGAATACGCCCTCCGAGTCGGAACGGTTGATAAGGTCGATAAGGTCAGGTGCAGGAAGTGCGGAGTCAAGCGGAACAGCGGTATTGTTGCTTGTAACAATACCCATATAAGCTGTTATCCACTCAACGGAGCTTGTACCGATAAGAACTATGTGCTTATGTGAGAAATCCTGAGCGACAAAGCCTTTTCTTATAGCTTTAACATCAGCGGCAAGCTCGCCGTAGCTTCTTTCCTTTACATCTTTTTTAACGAGCCAACGGACAGCAGGAAGAGCAGCATATTTTTCTTCGCATCTCTTCCACATAGTATAGATAGTTCTTTTCATAAATATCACCCATGCTTATTCTTTTTCCATATACTCTTTGAGCATCTCCATTGCGCTTCCTACTGTGCTTATGCGTGAGAGCTTCTGCTCATCCTCACCGAAATCGAATTCTACATCGAATTCATCTTCAAGATCACCGAGGAATGTCATAAGGTCAAGTGAGCTGAGTCCGAGGTCATCACGGAAGCTCATATCGTCCTTGATGTCCTCCGCTTTTACAGAACAGTAACGTGCTACGATCTCCTTGAATTTTTCTTCCATAATTATTTAACTCCTTTCAAAATCATATCATATCGATTATTTCATCGATAGTTCTTCCGGGGTCTTCTATGCCTCTGAAAAGAATGCGCATCATGTAGTAATACATCAATTCAGCATCTTTTTCAGTAAGGTGCGCTGTCTGATAGTGATAAGAGAAGTTGAGCTTTCTGTCGGGCAGATGTGAAACTGTAAGATACATTTTCTTTGTTGCCGCGCCGTTTGCGAACCACTTTATATGAGTACGGAGCTTCTCTGAATTCGGGTCAAGGTCGCTCGTATTCATAGGCGGCTGATATGTCAGATAAACGCTTACATAAGTAGTATCATCGGGTGTATTGTAGCGTCTCTTCATTTCATCTCTTATCAGTTCGGGGTCATAGCCGCTGAACATATAGATACGGTTCTGATGGTTCTGTATCTTTCTTGCGGCATCTATAAATGTTGTATCGCCTGAAATTATAGTTCTGCACGGGAAACAGAGCACACGGCTTCCGCCTGATGTCATTTCGTCCTGTGTTGAACGTCTGGAGATAAAGTTTTCGATAGTGATATCTTCCTGACCGTTATTCATCTTTGAAAGATATATACGGATAACAAGGAGGATAAGGTTTGTAGGTGATATCTGATTGTAAAGGCAGAAATTGATAGCTCTCTGCATACTGTCTACTTCAAGCTGATAATCCTTGACTGCAACAAAGAGTTCCTTTCTCTCTATATCAGCGGCTCTGAGGTTCGGGTCATTATGCTTTTTCCTTGCCTCCTCAAGTACGGAAGGACCCTGTATATCGGAATAGAGCGGCTCACCGAATTCGTCAAGCTGTTCATCCCAAAAGCGCTTTGCTCTTGCGACACGCTTTTCGTTTGAAGCTTTTTCGAGGTCTGAAACAAGAACCTTTTCAAAATCCGCAAGAGGAGCCGGATAAGGCGCGCCCTTCTGGAAATGCATATACAGATTCATTATATCCGTAGCCATAACTGCAACGCCTACAGAGTCGTTAAGACGGTGATCCATATGAACGAAGAAGCCTGTATAGCGCTCCGGAAGTTTTACGATACGGAATTCACACATCGGGATATCATCGCCGTCAAATGTTTCATAAGCCCATTTCTGCATGATATCGTCAGCTTCCTGAAGTGACATTCCGGTAAGGTCTACCTCCTGGATATCCTCAGGCTCATAGTCTGCTATATACTGCTGAACATCGCCGTTTTCGTCAGGCTTTGTAAAGCGGAGTCTGAGACAAGCGTATCTCTGTTTTTCAAGCTCGATACACTTTTTCAGCGTTTCGATACTTACCTTGAACTGAAACGCAGCGACGACGCTCAAACCGGATACCTGCTGAGTTTTGTACTCTCTGATCCAACGATAATGCATGTTCTGGGCAGCTGTTAACGGATAAATCTGACTCATATACATTCCTCCTTAAATAATTCTAAAGTGACATTATCCAATTTTATAATACAGCAATTTAACAAAGCTGTCAACCTTTTGACATATTTTTAAAAATATAGCATTATTTCTTTATCAAATCTGTGATTTATCAACAAAAAGAAAAAAACTGATTTTTTCATCATAAAATAAAAGAAAAAAGAGCAGAAAAGAAAAGAGAAGAAGCTGCCGCAAGAGCTAAAGATGCTGTTGACAATGCTGAAAAATACAAGCACGAAGTAGCTCTTAAGCTTGGTTTTGGAGAGAATGAAAAACGTAGACGAACTGAAATCGCCCTTGATGAAATCATAAAGGTCACATTCTATTTTTTCGGGACATATCCTCATATTGCCCCTGCTCAATTCAAAAATATCTTCCACTCCATGCTCATGTAGAGTATCTCTCAGACTCCTTATAACTACATCGAACTGTTTCTGCATTGAGCGGTCATACACCTTGTCTTCATACAGAACTGCAAATGCATTTGCTCTGCTGACGCTGTTTCCCTGCCTGTCAACAAGATAAGCAAGAAGCTCCTTTGATTTTGCTCTTTGGAACTATACTACCGAGCCGTCAACTATCAGATCAAATTCTCCGAAGGTGTGTACAGTGATATGCGCCTGCTTGCTGCTTATATTGCTATTATGTGAAACAGCAAATCGTATCTCTGAAAGCAGCCTGTCCTTTCCGACAGGCTTCAGTATATATCCGGAAGCATGAAGCGCAAAGGCATCAAGCGCATATTCTGCATGTCCTGTTAAAATCCCCTTTATTAATTAACAATTAATAATCAACAATTAATAATTATTAATGCATAATAGCTCAAAGCTTTCTATAATTGTGCCACACATCCGGCAATTATGCAATACTGTTTTTATTATTTACACAGAAATAGATCTAAGCAAAAAAGGACTGCCGCAGCAGTCCCTTTAACCGACCGGCTTTCAGCCGATACTGTTTCTTTATTTACTTTTCCGAAAACAAGTAACGCAGGAGCATTATCCGCTCTCATCACTTTTTTTCCAAACGGAAGCTCTCCGACTTTGAGCTGTTATTATAAATAAACATTGCGACAGCCATAAGAATTATTATTGCATAGCCGATAAAGCTGTAAATGTCTGTAAGCTCTCCGAAAAAAATTATTCCGAGCAGTGTAGCAAATATTATCTGCGAGTAATCGTAAACGGATATCTCTCTTGCAGGAGCGTTACAGTATGCCGCTGTTATCGAGAACTGTCCGCCCGAAGCCGCCAGTCCTGCGCACAAAAGCATTATAAGCTGATATAAACTCATTGGGTGAAAGTCGAATATCAGGAACGGCAGCATTGTAAGACATGAGAATGCCGAAAAAAACAATACTATCATTGCGCCGTTTTCATTACGTTTTCCCAAAAGACGAACTATAGTATATGCAAAGCCTGCAAACATTCCGCCCATAAGTCCGAGCGCAGACGGCAGTACGTCAACATTTGAAAATGACGGCTTTATCACGAACATAGCGCCGATAAATGCGCCGAATACAACAGCGCCCTGAAAAAGTGTCAGCCTTTCTTTCAGTATTATTATCGAAAAGATTATCACAAAAAACGGCGACATCTTATTGAGTATCGATGCATCCGAAAGCGGTATGTGGTCGATAGCATAAAAGTTGCAGACGATCCCGACAGTTCCGGCAAGCGACCTCATAAAAAGATATTTCAGGTTTCCTTTTTTCCAGCGGAAGCTCTGTCTGTTTTTAAGCATCATCAGCGCCGCAAAGAACATTGCAACAAAATTCCTGAAAAAGCTTTTCTGAAATGACGGCAGATCACCCGACAGCCTTACGAACAAATTCATAAGCGCAAAGCAGAACGCCGATATTATTATAAACAAAACTGCCTTGTTTTTATTGCTCAGCTTCTTATTTTTCACTTTCCGCTCACCACTTTAAAAAAGAAAAGAGATGTTGTCATCAGCCGCAAGATTATCAAGGGAATAAAGTATCAGTATACCGTCAGCCTTTTCCTGCTGTGCAAGCGCAGATACATCCTTTTTGTAATACCTGAGATCGACTGTTATTATCTCACTGTAATTCTGAGACAAAAACGGCACAAGCGCATGTGCGTATGAATCCTTTACAACTATGAGCTTTCCGCCTTTTGCGCCGCTGTTCTTTATCCTGACAAGACTGTGGTTTCCGTCAAGATAAACAGGATATTTGTCATCCTCATTAAGATGCTCTCTGAAAAAATAACTGTTTCCCTCTTTGCTCTCATCACCGTCATGTATGCTGACGGAAACGCTGTCACTGCTCTGGCTTTTGTTTTTCCAAAGCTCTATCTTATCAGGCGATACCCACCAAAGCGCACTCTTTGAATATGATGTGCCGTAAAAGCCGTCAATGCTTTCCTTTTCAAAGCTTTCTTCGGGGACAGGCTCATATCCGAGCTTATCACCCAAAAGCTTATAGCATTCGTATGCGCCCTTTGCAGTCCAGTGATGGTCTGTTCTGTAGTAAAGCTGCTCTGTTTTTGCCTTTTCGGAAAATGCAGACTTTACATCAGCAAAGATGATGTTCTCACCAAGCTGACTGCTGAATTTATCTATCAGTTCACCGTCATTATAAGGCTCGTGAACAAGAGGAAGCCTGCCGCTGTTTATATATCCCGAAGAGGGTATAAGCGACATATAAACGGGTATATCCGAGCAGTCTGCAAACTCCTTTATATAGCCCGCATTTTCGGATATCTTTTCGGTATCAGGCGTAGGCTTCGGGAAAAGATATCCGTCATTGCCGAGATATATCCCTTTTTTGCCGTTCCTGCCCGTCACAAGCTCATAATCCGCGCTCAGTCCGACAAAGAAATTTCGCGCAGGAAGATGGTCTGAAAGCCAGGTGTCCAGACCCTCCTGAAATTTTCCGCTCATAATGTTCTCTCCCGTAACGGACGGGAAATCTGCAAGCATTTTCTTTTCCTGTGCGGAATAGGTCTGCTTCGGGAGAACGAACAGAAGTATCATAAATGTAAATATAAAAGCGCAGAAGATGAACGCAGGAAGATATTTTACTGTATTTTTGATTTTCATTGTAACTCCCTTTAAACAATTAAAAATTATAAATCATCAGAACTTGAAGTACAGGAACGGATTATAGGAGCTGCTTACAAGAGCAGAGGTACAAAGCAGGAGAGAAGTTATACATGCTCCGTTGTCTATAACGGACAAAACAGCCCTGCTCTTTATCTTATGGTAGAGAGTTGTGAACAGCGGTGTTGAAACGACAGCCGCTGTTATTATAAGAGGCAGATACGATATAACAGCCGCCTGTACGCTTTGTGACATTGCAAAGCCGTCCGAGCCGAAAAGCCTTGCAATGAACCTTCCCATCTCGCTCATATCCTCAAAGTAGAACAGTACCCAGCCGAAAACAACAAGTATCATTGCATAGATATGTCCTACAGCGGACGGGAGCTTTTTCAGCAATTTCAAAAGGAAGGATTTCTCTATCACAAGAAGTATTCCGAAATATACGCCCCAAAGTATAAAGTTCCAGCTTGCGCCGTGCCACAGTCCCGTAAGGAACCATACAACGCCTATATTTATTATCTGTCTTGCAAGACCATGCCTGTTTCCGCCCAATGGTATATATACATACTCCCTGAACCATGTTCCGAGTGAGATATGCCATCTTCTCCAGAATTCCGTTATGCTCGATGAGATATACGGATAATCGAAGTTCTTCATAAACTCAAATCCGAACATCTTTCCAAGACCTATAGCCATATCGGAATATCCGCTGAAATCAAAATATATCTGAAGCGTATAGGCTATTATTCCCACCCATGAGCCTGAAGCTCCGCTTGCAGAGCCGCTGTTCCTTACGGTATCCCATATAAGACCCATCTCGTTTGCAATGAGTATCTTTTTTGACAAGCCGACAAGAAATACCTTTACGCCGTCAGTAAACTGCTGTAAGCTTTCCTTACGGTTGACAAGCTGCTCCGCCACATCCTGATATCTTACTATAGGACCTGCTATAAGCTGCGGAAAAAGCGATACATAAGTGCCGAAGGTTATAACATTCTTCTGCACCTTTACGGTATTGCGGTAAACATCTATCGTATATGACATTGTCTGGAAAGTATAGAATGATATACCGATAGGCAGCGATACCTTTAGTATAGGGATATTCAAAAACGGCAGTATGAAATTCAGTGTTTCTCCGATAAAGCCTACATATTTGAAGAAGCCCAGAAGTCCGAGGTTAAGGACTATCGCCGTTATGAATATAAATTTTGAAACGCCCTTTTTCCCGCGGTTTATACCTATAAGAATACCTGCGATATAGTTTATAAGTATCGACACAAGCATCAGAAGGACGAGCATAGGCTCGCCCCATGAATAGAATACAAGGTCAACAATAAACAGTGTCACATTTCTGAACCGCTTCGGTGTTGCATAATACAGCAGAAGCACCAGCGGCAGAAACATGAAAAGAAATATCAGACTTGAAAATATCAAGCTAAAACACCACCAGCCCTAAACGTCTTTTATTTTATGCCTTCACTGAATATACTCTTTATCTTGTCTGCATCTGCGGAGATAACGAGTGAAACATAAAGTCCGTTTTTCTCCACCTTTGCGCTCTCGATATTCTTTACCTGTTCGGGACTGTAATTCTTGATAACATTATACTTTGACTCCCAGTTTTTCTGGAGCTGCTCTTCTATCTTCTTTGCGGCATCCTCATTCTTTGCCTTTACATATACTATCTCATCCTGTGTAAGACCGTCAGTACAGTAAAGTCCTGCAAAATCGTCCATCAAGTCCTCTTCAATGCCGAATGTTCTTTTCATCTTCGCAGCATTGAAATCTGATGTATCAGCAGGCATCTTTACTTCTGCCTTGACCTTTTCAAGTATAGCCTTGAGGTCGGTATCTGATTTTGAAGTATCGGTATCGGCAGTTGAAGCCGCTGAAGCTGTTGATGCTGTTGAAGCCTTTGAAGCATCAGAAGTTTTTCCGCTGTCATTTCCGCCGCATGCACAAAGTGTAAGTGCCATTACAGCCGCAGTCAATGCTATAAATATCTTTTTCATATTATCTCTTTCCTTTCATTCAGACATGATTTTTAAGGTACTCTACCCACTGATAACAGCCGGCATCGGAAAAATGCAGTCCCATAGCCGCCGCATCACTGCAGTACTCATATACAAGATTTCCGTAGCCGTCACCGACTGCCGAAGCTATATCAAGGTAATGATAACCCATCTCATTGCAGTAAGCCTCAGCCTTGCGGTCAAATTCGGCTATCGTAGTATTGTTGAGATAAGTCAGCTGCATATCCTCAAGCATGGGCGTTACCGATTCGATATATATATCCGCATCGGGACAGTTGTTGTGTATGCGCCGTACAAGCTCTCTCATTCCGTCAACAGCGCCGTCAACTCCGTAAAGTCCGATATCGTTCATTCCCAGCATTATGAATATCTTGTTAGGATTTATTATCCTTGCGCCCTCGTCTACAGTCACCTTTTCACCGTTGAGTGTCGGGTGAACATTGTCGGGATGATAAAGGTCCCACAATGCATTGTTATATCCCAGACTTCCTGCACAGAGGAACTCGGCATCTCCCAGTGAGCCGTTATCCGAATAGTACCACAGCTTTAGTGTTACACTGTCGCCTATAAACAATGCATCATCAAACCAGTCTGATGAAACAGGCGACCCGTTTGAGGGCTGTTTCGGCTTGCTTGGCTGAGGCTGAGGCTTGCTCGGCTCAACGCTCGGTTCAGGACTTGGCTCAACACTCGGCTCAATGCTTGGCTCAATGCTCGGCTCAACACTCGGCTCTGTACTCGGTTCTTTGCTCGGCTCGGTGCTTGGTTCTTCGCTTTTTTCAGCGCTTAACTCAGTGCTTGACTCCGAACTGCTTTCAGCCTTGCTTTCCTCTTTGGAGCTTTCTTCTGCCTTGCTGCTTTCCTTCTTGGAGCTTTCTTCCGCAGAGGACTCCTTTTTTGAAGTCTGAGTCTGTGAGCTTTCGGTTTTTGATGCTTCTGAGCTTTCCTCGGAAGTCGCCTCGGCATTTGAAGCCGCTGCGCTCTCCGTTATAGAAAGCTCTGACGACTGTTCGTTTTTGCCGGAGCTGCATGCACAAAGCGAGCATACAAGCGCTGCGGCAATAATTACAGAAAAGATCCTTTTCATATCAGTCACACTCACTTAACGTTGGCTCTAAGATAGTCTGCCCATTTCTGACAGCCTGCATCCGTGAAATGAAGACCCATTCCGTCGGGATTATCATCTGTCGGCGGATCTCCGCAGTATTCATAAATAAGATCGCCGTTTTCATCCGATACTGCCGAAGCTACATCAAGATATTTATAGCCTTTTTCCTCGCATATCGGCTGTATTTTCTCGTCAAATTCCTTTATATTCTCATTGTTAAGACCGCCGAGTGAGCTGTTGGCTACCATAGGTGTAACGGACTCTATGTAAATAACTGCATCGGGGCATTTTTCATGTATCTTATCCGTAAGCTCTATCATGCTGCTTACAGCGCCGTCAACTCCGTAAAGACCGATATCATTCATTCCAAGCATTATGAATATCTTCTTTGAGCCGAGAGCCTTTGCTCCATCATCTACGGTTATCTTCTCGCCGTTGAGTGTCGGGTGAACATTATCCTCATGGTCAAGATCCCAGAGCGCATTTGTATAGCCTAAGCTTCCTGCACAAAGGAATTCTGCCTTGCCGAGATCGTCATGATCTTCAACAAAATATGAAAGCTTGAGCGTTACACTGTCGCCTATGAAAACAGCGTCGTCAAACCATGAAGGATCTGCGAGGTCGCCTGTATTTTCGGCGCTGCTCTCTTTCTTGCTTTCTTCCTTGCTTTCTTTCTTGCTTTCTTTGCTTTCATCACTGTCTGTCTTGCTGTCATCAGACTTTGATGTTTCAGATACTGCGGAAGCAGCGCTTGCTTTGCTTTCCTTTTTTGAAGCTTCACTGCTCTGAGAACCGTTTCCGGAACAGCCTGCTATAAGTGCAGCAGTAAGAACTGCCGACACTATCAATAAAAACTTTTTTTTCATTTTTGTTACCTCCGTTTTTATAAATGCAAAAATATAGTCTTGCCTTATAATTTTAAACCAATATGAAAATAATGTCAACCCGAAAAACAAGTGTTTACAGGGCAACAGCATTTACTTTAAAGGCTCAAAAAGTATCTTCAAAAAGAAATCCGGATTGAGAGCAGCCATAAACATAATTCGTTTCTTGCTTAACCT
>ONVG01000126.1 GCA_900321195.1 uncultured Eubacteriales bacterium | reverse complement strand
CGGCGATGATCCGAGTATTCCCGATGATCGTGATGACGGCACTACTATAACCGCAGTCGGCTGCTTTGTAGGTGAATTTGCGGGCAGTGACGGCGGCGAGTCCATGAAGAACTGCTGCTTTGCTCCCTCAGAGATTAAACAAGACCTTCCCGATAAATAAGGACGGTATGTCAAATGATTCGCGTATGCTCTCCGACCACGCTGCGGCAGGCGGAAGCGTTCTTGCCGAATGTCTTGCAAGCGGCGGCAAAGCTCCTTATCGCTATGAAGTCAAATATAACGGCGCAGACGGCAGCTGGATATCAGCGCAGAAATATTCATCAAATAATATCGTTAATATTGCTCCTGAAACTACAGGTCAGTTTACAGCACTTGTAAGAGCAAAGGACAGCACAGGAAAAATCATTTCAAAGAAAATGAGCTTTGAAATATATCCAACACTTTGCAATACCTCTTCTCTCTCTTGTGAGGTCATGAAAGCAGGAAAGAGCGTGACCGTGAACTGTTCATCAGAGGGCGGCTGGGGTAAAAAGCAGTATTCTGTATGGTACTGCAGCAACAGTACGGGCAAGTGGTCACGCAAATCGGATTATTCCGATAAAACGACATTCAGCCTTACGCTCAAAAACGCCGTTGATTACATCATAAGAGTAAACTGTAAGGATGAGGACGGAAATATCGTCAAGAAAAATTTTGATGTAAATGCTTATGCCGCATTGAAAAATACCTCGACAGTATCATCTGATAATATTCAGGCAGGAAACAGCGTTACTGTAAATTGTTCTTCAACAGGCGGTCGCGGCGCAAAGCAGTATGCAGTATGGTATTATAACAAGAATACTAAGAAGTGGTATCAAAAGACAGATTATTCCGACACGGCAACAGTTGATGTTACACTCAGATATGCAGTAGATTACACAATAAGAGTAAACTGCAGGGATGAGGACGGAACTATAGTCAAAAAGGATATTTCTGTCAGCGTAAACCAAAGCTAAAGAAACAATACTTAAACAATGTTCAATAACTAAGAGATTCCCGTCAGCATAAAAAACTGACGGGAATACAAATTTGACTCTCAAATCGGCAGACACTCTTTTTTGTGATTTCATTATAGTTATTGATTTTATTGATTTTATTGATTTTGCTTATTATATAACGATTATATTATGCAAAACGTAGATTTATATATTTTACATTATTTTATATACAATTATATGAGAATTTGTGCTATTATATATAAAGCGTTGTTCTTAATATAATAATTCCGGAGGAATAAAAAATGAGTCTAAGAAATTTATTAACATATATTATAATCAAAATTATGATCGCAAAAGGAAAGCATGATCTTCACAAAGCACACAAAAATACTGTAAATGCCCGCAGTAAGAATGAAAAGCTTCTTTTAAAAATTCTGAAAACAAACAGCTCTTGTGAATACGGAAAAAAGTACGGATTTAAAGATATTAAAACCGTTGAGGATTTCAGAAAAAAGGTGCCTATAACGACATTTAATGATTATGAGGGTTATATAAGGCGAATGATAGACAATAACGAAAGCAACCTCATAACCTCTCAGCGTATAATAGGTTATGCGCAAAGCTCTGGAAGTGTCGGTTCAAGAAAGTTCGTGCCTCTCACCCAGTCTCAGATAAATGTTTATACACGCTATACCGTAACAAAAATGCTTGCCATAGCCGACAAATATCACAGGAAAAAATTCGGAAAGGGCATAAAGCCCGGCAGAGGCTTCTTTACTCCGCCGGCATTTGACCAGTATCTCCCCAACGGCCTGCCATGCAGCAACTCTGCCGACGTTGCCGCAAGACAGCTTGGCTTTATCTTTCCTTACATATTGGTAACTCCATTCAATAAGCTGTTCAACGTTTCGGAAGCCGATTCAAAATATATGAATTTCCGTCTTGGACTTGAAGACAGAAATCTGTCCTATATCTTCGCAATATTTTTTATGAACTTCACAGACCTGTTCCGCTATCTTGAAATAAACTGGCGGCAGATAGTTGACGATATTGAAAAGGGCGTTATATCAGAATTAGGACACGCAAGCAAAGAAACAGAGGAAAAGCTGAAAAAGAAACTCAAGCCCAACCCGAAACGTGCCGCAGAATTAAGAGCAGAGTTTGAGAAAGGCTTTGATAAAACGATACTCAAACGAATCTGGCCTAATCTTTCAGTCATGTACGGAATAGGCTCCGCTTCTTTCTTGCCGTTTGTCAAGATAGCAAGGAACTACACTGAAGGCATCCCCTACGATTTCTCTATATACGGAGCATCAGAGGGTCTGTTTGCAATAGCAGACAGGGTAGATGAGCTGAATCAGCTTTTGCTTGTTGACAGCTGCTATTATGAATTCATTCCAATTGACGACGAAACAAAGATACTTTCACTTGACGAGCTTGAAAAGGAAAAGGACTATGAGATAATCATAACAAACCAGTGCGGCCTTTACAGATACAAATGCGGCGATGTAATAAGGGTCAAAGACTATCTCAACGACTGTCCTTATCTGCAGTTCTCCTACCGCAAGGGACAGCTTTTGAACCTCACCGGCGAAAAGACTACCGAAAAGCATATGGCTGCCGTTGTAAATGAAGTTGAAAAAATGTCGGGAACCAATATAAAAGAATGGTGCGTATATACCGATTATACTGCACATCCCTATCATTATGTACTTTTAGTTGAAACAGAAAACGATACGGATCTCAGCTCATACGGTGAAAGGGCAAATGAAGCGCTTAAAAAGATAAATCCCCGATTTGAAGTATTTTTTGAAGCACAAGAGCTTGGCACTATGCAGATAAAGAATATCAGATCCGGCAGTCAGGACGAATGGAAGAAAAAACAAATAGAAAGCGGCACATCCCCCGCACAGTATAAACCGGTAAGAATACTCGACAACTCCAAAAAGGAAAAGTTCTTCATGAGCAAGATAATAAATTAATGTGTAATTATTTTAACACAGTGCAAAACATCCCCGACAGCAGTTCAGACTGTCGGGGATGTTTGTTTTCATTTCACGGGAACACAGTATTCATCATTTATCTTCTGTACCTTTTTGACACGTCTTACATATTTTTCGGCGGTAAGCGGCTCTGTACTCATGTAGGTCTTTACAATCTCCATAGCTATCATTCCGCCTATTATCTTTGCGCCAAGACAGAGTACATTGGCGTCATTGTGCTGGCGGGCAAGCTGCGCGCAGAACGGATCCTGACATACGCAGGCATATATACCGCTTATCTTATTTGATATCATTGCACTTCCGTAGCCTACTCCGTCAACAAAAATACCTCTGTCACACTCTCCTTTTGCAACAGCAAGAGCGGCAGGAAGAACAAAGTCGGACAGATCGCAGGACTTCTCGTCATAGGCTCCGAAGTCTACAACTGTATGTCCCTGAGATTCCAGATAGACCTTTATCTCATTTTTCATTGATGTACCTGCATGATCGTTTGCCATAGCGATTTTCATAAAAAGCACCTCCAGAATTATTTGTATATCTATTATATCATAAATGCTACAAAAATACAAGCTGTTTGGTCATCGCCGGCGCCGGCAAGCTGCCGGTCCCGATTCGCGCCGGCGGAGTGCCTCCGCTGTCGATTCGCGCCGGCAAGCTGCCGGTCCCGATTCGCGTTGTCGCTCACTCCGTTCCGCTCTGATACGTTCTCCATAAGTTTATCCACGCGAAAAAAGCTTTTTCAAAACTCCCGAAATTATTTTTTAAAAAACGCAACGAAATAAACTGCTATACTGTCTATAATAGTGAAGGGTATAAAGAGCCGGATCTTATAAAACCTTTGGAGGAACAAATATGGATGATAACAAAATTATTGAGCTTTATTTCAAGCGTGATGAAGATGCTCTCACACAAACGAAAGAATGCTATGGAAAGCAGCTTAATGCTCTTGCATTCCGTATCCTGCAAAATAAAGAGGATGCAGAAGAATGCGAGAATGATACCTATATGAAAGCATGGAATTCGATACCGCCTCAGAAACCTCAGCATTTTTTCGCATACCTTGCTAAGATATGCAGAAATACTGCCTTGAATATGACAGAAAAATCAAAGGCAGAAAAGCGCAGTGCAATTATTGTAGAGCTGACAAAGGAGCTTTCCGAGTGCCTGCCTGATAACAGCACATTGGAAAAAACAGCAGAACAGGAGCTTGGCGATATAATAAGCGAATTTCTGAAAACTGTTTCAAAGGATAACCGTATCATCTTCGTCAGGAGATACTTTTTATCAGAAACGATATCTGACATTTCCAAAGCTCTATGTATCAGCGAAAGCAAGGTGAAAAGCTCACTTTTCAGAACGAGAAACAGGCTCAGAGACTATTTATCAAAGGAGGAATTGTTATGAAAAACAATAAGCTTTTTAATGCGATAAGCAATATTGACGAGGAACTTATCAACGAAGCTGTAAATGCTCAAAAAAAGAAAAACTTTCCCGTGATGAAATTCACAGCCGCAGCCGCAGCGCTGGTATTTATTGCATTGTCCGCATCGATTCTTGTCAACGTCAGCAAACAGCCGGATATTGTCAAAACATCCGATACATCAAATACAAATATCACTGATGCAAAGGAACAGAAGGACAACAGTACGCCTGTATCCGATAATCAAAAGGACAAGGAAAGCAAGACCGAGAAGCAGGCAGGCAATACTACTCAGCCAAACGCTGAAACCTCAGAGCAGCCTTCCAAAAACAAGCCCGAAGCGCAGACAAGTGAACAAGCATCCTTTGAGATTCCGAAAGACGACGAAGAA
>ONVG01000108.1 GCA_900321195.1 uncultured Eubacteriales bacterium | reverse complement strand
ACGGCTGGGAATTCCTCTTTATCGGCGCTAATATAGACTCTGTTGAAACAGCATCGAGCTTCGGCATAAGAAAAGACAGGGCTGTAAACTATCATGCAGACAAAAAGGGTACTGCCGTACTCTATGAAGCTGTATGCAAGCAGGTATCAAATCTCAGGGCATGCGGCGCTGTAGAGGATAACTGGAGCAATGATATTGACGAGGATTTCAAAAGCAGAAGCTGAAAGTATTCAAAAAATACCGGCTGTCACACTAAGGTGCGGCAGCCGGTGCTTTTTTATGCTGTTTTCTTTTTTCTTCTTTTTGCCATTTTTATAAGCGCCCATATCTCATGCACTGCTACAGGCATAAGCGATATAACAACTACAAACAGCCACATTTTGGGAGTCATGCTTGCTGTGCCGAATATCTGTGTGAGGAAAGGTATCTCCGTAACGGCTACCTGTCCCAGAATGCCGAATGCAAGAGCAAGTATCATTATCTTGTTGTCAAGATGATTGAATGTGAATATGGAATTTTCGGTATCACGCATTCCGATAGCATGGAAAAGCTCAGAGAATGCAAGCGTACAGAATGCAAGCGTCTGTGAACGTATAAGTATATCCTTGTTTTCGTAGCATTTGATTATCGCGTTTATATCGATAGATGCTCCGCTTGAAAGGAGATGCTGTATCGGCAGATAAAGGAATGCAATAAGCGTTACAAGCGCTATGACTGCGCTGTAAATACCTACCTTTGCATAACCGCCGTCAGCAAATATTGATTCGCCGTTCCTGCGCGGCTTTTTGTTCATTACATCGGATGATGAGTTCGAGTCTACGCCGAGCGCAAAACACGGCAGTGAGTCTGTGAGAAGATTTATCCAAAGGATATGCACAGCCGAAAGAGGCGCTGCAAAGCCCATAGCTATTGCCGTGAACATTATTATTATTTCACTGACATTTGACGAAAGCGCAAAGAGTATGGACTTCTTTACATTTTCATAGATGTTTCTGCCTTCCTTGACAGCCTTTTCAATAGTCGTGAATTTATCATCCTGCAAGACTATATCCGCCGCGCCCTTTGCAACGTCTGTACCGGTTATTCCCATTGCAACACCGACATCAGCCGCTTTAAGTGAAGGAGCATCGTTTACGCCGTCGCCTGTCATACTCGAAACATTTCCGTTTGCCTGTATAGCCTTGACTATCTTTACCTTATGTTCAGGTGAAACTCTCGCAAATATCGAAAGTCCCGGCACTCTCTCTTTCAGCTCTTCATCGCTCAGCTCGTCAAGCTCGTGTCCCATGATACATTCTTCCGGCTTTTCTGCAATGCCAAGCTTTTTGGCAATAGCAAGCGCTGTGTCCTTGTGGTCGCCCGTTATCATAACGGTCTTTATTCCTGCGCGCTTGAATGTCTTTATCGAGTCAACTACCTCCGGTCTTTCGGGGTCTATCATGCCTATCATGCCGATATATGTAAGATCCTGCTCTACTGCGTCCTTGTTGTCATTGCGGACGGCAAGAGAAAGTACTCTCAATGCTTCGTTTGACATTTCGCTCATGGCTTTCATTATATCATCCATGTCGGCTTTTGTTATCTCGCGGACTTCGCCGTTTATCATTATATGAGTACATCTCTGCAAAAGCTCGTCAGTTGAGCCTTTTGTATAAGAAATTATTTTCTTATCGCTTGTAGTATGTACTGTGGTCATGAGCTTTCTGTCGGAATCAAAAGCCTTTTCGTTTATTCGCGGCATTATCTTTTCGGTTTCGCCCTTTTCAATGCCGTAACGCTTTGCAAAGGCAACAAGAGCTGTTTCTGTCGGGTCGCCGACTTCCGTACCGTCAGAGGCTATGCTTGCATCATTGCACAGCATAAAGCCTTTGAGAAGAGTATCATGCTTGTTTTTGCTGAGCTTGTCAAGGTCGATGTATCCGCCGTTCTCATACGCCTTTACAACAGTCATCTTGTTCTGTGTAAGAGTGCCTGTCTTATCGGAGCATACATAGCTTACAGCGCCGAGTGTTTCAACTGCGGGCATGTTCTTTACAATAGCGTTGACCTTTGCCATTCTCTGCATGCCGAGAGCAAGAACTATAGTAACAATGGTCGGTATGCCCTCCGGAATCGCGGCAACGGCAAGTGAAACGGCAGTCATAAGAAGCTCAAGCACTTCTCTTCCCTGCAGGAAACCGATAAGGAATACAATAGCGCATATAACTATTACGCCTATTCCGAGCACCTTGCTCAGCTCGTCCATACCTTTCTGGAGAGGTGAGGGCTTATCCTTTTCCTTGCCTACCATGTCGGCTATCTTGCCTATCTGGGTATCCATGCCTGTTTTTTCAACAACACCTACTCCTCGTCCATATGTAACTATCGTTGACATATAAGCAAGGTCGAGCCTGTCGCCTATTCCCGTCTTTTCATCAGGTACAAATCTGTGGTCTTTTTCAACAGGAACGGATTCACCCGTAACAGCTCTTCCGAGGATATCTCCTTAGTTTCGCCGTCACGGATAACAGTCGCTTTTAGCACAGACATTTTTTTAAGAGCATCAAGCGCTTTCTGAGCCTTGCCCTCCTGAACAACGCCGATTATAGCATTTGCAATTACTATTACCAGCATTATTATGGCTTCACCGTAATCCTGCAGTATAATGGAAATGATGATAGCCGCCGCAAGAATTGCATTCGTGAAGTTAAGTATCTGTTCAAGGAACATAGTCAGGACAGATTTAGGCTTTTCTTCCTTCAATACATTTCTTCCGTTCTGAGCAAGCCGTTTGTCAGCTTCCTCCTGTGTCAGTCCTTTATAAGTCTGCATTGTTTTACCTCTTTTCTGCATTGAATTTTTGGATCGACATTATTTTTATTTTAGTATATTATCCAAACAAAATCAATACTTATAGATAATGATATTTTAATAAATAATTTTAACAAATAATTATGCAATATCTATAGAAATATATTAAAGGTTGTGCTATAATGGTAAAGTCAGTACAAAATATAAGATTTTTGTATAAATACAACATATAAAAGCGGAGGAAAAACAATAATGAAAAAAATTTACAGATATACAGCGCTCTTACTTTCCGTATTAATGATGACTATGCTTTTCGGCTGTCACAAAAATACGCCGCCTGAAATAAGCGAGCCGTCACCTGCTGTCGAGGAAAGCCCTGAGGAGTCCTCGGAGGAGGAAAGCTCGGAGGAACCGTCAAAGGAGGAAAGCTCAAAGGAGGAGTCGTCAAAGGAGGAGTCGTCAAAGGAGGAAAGCTCAGAGCCTGAACAAACAGAGTCAAGCTATTACGTTCCCGACGTCATGAACAATCCGAGAGAGATATACGCAAATTTGCAGGATTACTATGCGTCAAATCATGATACTGTCGGCTGGGTAGCTGTTCCGAATACGGCTATAAACTATGTCGTGCTAAAATCACAGAAGGATATAACCAACGCCGCATACAGTGAGGACCCTTACTATCTTACAAGAGATTTCTACGGCAACTATTATTTCAACGGCTCGATATTCATGGATTTCAGAAGTGACATATCAAGCAAAAACATGCTTCTTCACGGTCATTCAATGGCTGACGGCTCTATGTTCGCAGGAGTACTCAACTTTGACAACCTCGATTTCTACAGATATGCCCCGACAGTATCATTCGATACTCTAAAGGAAAAAGCCAAGTGGAAAATAATCGCCGTTATAAAAGTAAATACAAACGAATATCACGGCACACCCTACTATTATCTCAGGAGCAGCTTCGGCAATGATTACGATTTTCTCAACTATGTCTATGAGATACGCGAGCGCTCTGTGATCGACTGTCCCGTAACTGTAAACGAAAATGATACGCTTGTAACTCTTTCGACATGCGCTTATGATTTTGACGGATTCAGACAGGTAATAATCGCGCGCAAGGTAAGACCGGGTGAAGATACAGCCGTAAAGGTCGGCAAGGCTAAATATAATCCCGACCCGCTCTATCCTGATGTATGGTACAGCTACTACGGCGGAACAAAGCCCGTGACAACATCATTTCAGGACGCTCTGAACAAAAAAAAGATAACATGGTATGACGGTACTAAAAAATGGAGCGAAAAGGATGATGAGTCGCTGAAAAAGCTTATACAGACCTATCAGAACTATGCGGAAAACCGCATACGCGCAAGCTATGACGAAAAGCGTTATACAAAAGACCAGATAGCAAGGATAGATGAAATAATCGACATATACATGCCGTATATAAAGTCGGAGCCTGTAATAGCGCGAATTAACGATCTTGTAAATCAGTGTATAGCCGTAATAGACCTTTTTGAACCTGCAAGATAAAAAAACAAGGCAGTATATTTCGTTTTCAGGAAATATACTGCCTATTATCACGATAACTTATCAATTGAATTTCATGTCATACCAAAGAAGGAATGCATAAATATTGTAAATGCGGCTCCATAAGAATTCTTCACCTGATGTATAGCGTGTCCAGAGAGCGTTTATCTCATCTCTGTTAAAGAATGCAGCCGAGGTCTCTCCGAAAAGCTTCTCCTTTACAGAGTAATTATATCTTTCGTCTGCAAGCCATTTGCGTATCGGGACCGCAAAGCCGACTTTCTTACGGAATGCGACTTCATCGGGGAGCTTGCTGCTTGCTGCCTTTCTGAATACATATTTATTCTGCTCGTTCATAAACTTATATTCGGCAGGTATCTTTCTTGCAGCGTCAAATAATCTGAGGTCACTGAACGGTGTGTGCAGCTCTATTCCGCATGCTGTGCTTGTGCGGTCGGTGTTGAGGTAAATGTCGCCTTCAAGCCATAATGAAATGTCTATTGTGAGCTTCTGTGAAAGCTCGTCCTGTCCCTGCACCTCGTTCCAGTAGGGCATTACCGGATCGGCGGCTTTTACATTTTCGTCATAGTCAAGCATAAGCGCCTTTACTGCGTCCTCTGACATTATGTGTGAGCATGTGAGATATATCCAGCCCTCTTTGAGCGGATTTTTATGAGAATTATATCCGCCGAAAAATTCGTCTATTCCCTCGCCCGAATACACCACCCTTGCATGCTCGCTTACAGCCTTGCAGCCGAGTGAGAATACTACTGCGGAAGCGTCTCCGAGCGGCTGTCCCATTTTATCCATAACCTCCGGTATGCGCTCAAAGTATTCCTCAGGACCTATCATCTTTACGGAAAATTTCTTTCCGAGTATATCAGCCGTCTTTTTTGCAAGAACGGACTCATCAAAATCATTTTCCTTATAGCCTATAGTGTTGGCGCATACCGCATCACTTGCGGCAAAAAGATATGATGAATCGACGCCGCCCGAAAGGAAAGACTCCTTATAGGGTATCTCCGTATCTCCTCTTTCCTCGCTGAGTATCTCCTCAACAACATTCTTTATCAGTTCGGCATGCTCATCAACTGTCTTTGTTCTGTCAGGCTCAAAAACAGGCTTGAAATAGCGATGGAGAGTGACTTCCTTTCCGTCCCATTCCGCATAGTGACCCGGCATAAGCTTATATACGCCCTCATAGAATGTTTCGCTGCCTATCGGATAGCCGTAAAACAGATACTGCTGGAGCATGCGTCTGTTGAGCTTTTTGCTGCTTCCCAAAGCCTTTGCAAGCTCGTTGATATCGCCTGAGCAGAGAAATTCTCCGTCCTTCACGGTATAGAACATCTGCTTCTGACCGACCTGATCTCTTATGCAGTAAAGCTTTTTTGAAGAAGTGTCAAAGACGGCTATCGCAAACATTCCGAATATATGTGACATCATGTCAAGCTTCCATTCCGAATAGGCTGATTTGAGTATAGCTTCCTCTCTTTCGCTGCGGCTCATATCAAGCGGAATGTCAAGCTCTGCGCAAAGGCTTTTCCAGTTGCGGATATATCCGCTGAAATATTTTATCTGAACATTTTCGTATGTTTTCATATGTACCCCTTCTTGTCGCATTTTTGGATTTTTTGCATTTTTTATTATAGCATTTTGTATGTTTGCGGTCAATGATAAAATTCAAAAATTCCCGTCAGCACAAAAACTGACGGGAAAATTATTATTCACTCTCAATGGTCTCAGACACTGAAAAGAAGTGTTCCGTAGGACGGGTAAGGCCAGAGCTTTGCGGACATGTTTGACTCCATTTCGTCAGCAACTACTCTCAGCTCCTGCATTGCTGAAAGTACTCTGTCCTTGTAGTACATAGCATTTTCGGCAACTCCGTCTATCTCCTTGGCTCCTACAACAGCCTTATCAAGCTCATCTATTCTCTTGAGGAAGCATGAAAGAAGATTTGAAAGCTTTCTCATAAGGTCAACTTCATGATTTGTTATTATTTCAGGGTCTACAGACTTGATGAGATTTGCTGTTTCCGCAAGCTCTCTTATATATGCGGCAACAGCCGGAACTATATCCTTCTTTGCCATGTCAAGCGCTGTGAGCGCCTCTATATTGATTATCTTTGAGTAATTTTCAAGAAGTATCTCTGTTCTTGAGCGAAGCTCTTTCTCTGTATATATACCGTGCTTTCCGAAAAGCTCTATATTCTTCTTTGAAACATACATCGGCATTACTTCGGGAAGTGAGCGGAGGTTCAGAAGTCCTCTTCTCTCTGCCTCTTCTACCCATTCCTCAGAATAGTTATCGCCGTTGAAGATTATCCTCTTGTGTTCAAGAAGAGTTTTCTTTACAAGCGCTTCTGCCGCCGACTTTACATCCTCGGCTTTTTCAAGCTCGTCCGCAAAATCGCTGAGTACGTCTGCAACGATAGTGTTTATTATCGTGTTGGTACATGCTATGTTCTCGGAAGAGCCTACCATTCTGAATTCAAACTTGTTGCCCGTGAATGCAAACGGTGATGTACGGTTGCGGTCTGACGTATCCTTTACAAAGTTCGGGAGTACATCGGCATTTGTCTGCATTATCGGCTCGTCCTTCTTCTCGTACTCCTTATCCTCTATGATAGAGTTGAGTACGTCTGTGAGGTCATCACCGAGATACATCGATATTATAGCCGGAGGTGCTTCATTAGCGCCGAGTCTGTGGTCGTTGCCTGCGCTTGCAACTGAAAGTCTTAAAAGATCCTGATGCTCGTCAACAGCCTTTATAACTGCCGCAAGGAATACAAGGAACCTTGTGTTCTCTCTCGGATTTTTGGACGGGTCAAGAAGGTTCTTGCCTGTATTTGTGGACATCGACCAGTTATTATGCTTGCCTGAGCCGTTAACGCCTGCAAACGGCTTTTCATGGAGAAGGCATACAAGACCGTGTTTATCGGCTATCGACTTCATTGTAGCCATTGTGAGCTGGTTGTGGTCTGTTGCGATATTTGAGGAATCGAATATCGGCGCAAGCTCGTGCTGAGCAGGTGCTACTTCGTTGTGCTTTGTCTTTGCATATATTCCGTACTTCCAGAGAGCTTCGTCAAGCTCTTTCATATATGCTGAAACTCTCGGCTTTATCGTACCGAAATAATGGTCGTCAAGCTCCTGTCCCTTTGGCGGTCTTGCTCCGAAAAGCGTTCTTCCGCAGTAGATGAGATCCTTGCGTTTCTTGTACATCTCTTTATCAACAAGGAAATATTCCTGTTCGGGACCTACTGTAGTTTCCACTTTCTTTGCAGTGGTGTCACCGAATACCCTGAGTATTCTCAGAGCATGCTTGTTTATTACCTCCATTGAGCGAAGAAGCGGAGTTTTCTTGTCGAGTATCTCACCCGTATATGAGCAGAATGCTGTAGGTATGCAGAGTGAACCGTCCTTTATAAATGCGTATGACGTCGGGTCCCATGCTGTATATCCTCTTGCTTCAAATGTAGCGCGTATTCCGCCTGACGGAAAGCTTGATGCATCAGGCTCGCCTTTTATAAGCTCCTTGCCGGAAA
>ONVG01000182.1 GCA_900321195.1 uncultured Eubacteriales bacterium | reverse complement strand
AAAGCTTGTCAGCAGAGAGGTATGCCTGCATCCAGCAGAGGTGTCCTTTATCTTGTACTCTCTATCGTTGGTCTTGGTATAGTTTCTTATGCTCTTATGCAGGATACTATAAACAAGATAGTTGACGCTGACAACGGCGGCGTGTCAATGTGATATTAAACGCTCCTATGAAGGAACGTGCTTTAAATGCAGTAAAGCCTATAGCCATTTTACTGGCTGTAGGCTTTATCTATACCATTATCTGTAACATTACAGGAATGGGGATACCATGCCCGATACATACGATATTTCATATTTATTGCCCCGGCTGCGGCATTACAAGAATGTTCCGGTATCTTTCACAGTTTAAATTCTATGAAGCTTTCTCATCAAACTGTGTTGTATTCTGTATGCTGCCGTTCTCCGCTGCTGTATATGCGCATCATTGCTACAGGTACATACGCTACGGAAAAAGAAAGCTGAGCAGGCTCGAAAATATTTTAATATGGACAGCTATCGTTATACTTCTTATATTCATGGTCGTAAGGAACATATATCCGATAGATATTCTTATACCATAATATACCGTCACGCTCGTGCGCGGCGGTTTTTTTGTTCTGACATGCTCATTCTTTACATATATATTTTTAAAAAACGGAGGCTTATATGAAGCTGTCAGGTCATCTCAGAAATATACTCTGCGGTCTTGTAACAGGCTCGTCAATGCTGCTGCCCGGTATAAGCGGCGGAACAACTGCAATAATCATCGGTATATACGACAAATTAATATCTGCCGTGAGCGGCTTTTTTACTGCGCCGAAAAAATACGGCTTGTTTCTGTCGGAAGTATGCATAGGCGGACTGCTCGGCATGATATTATTCGCAAAAGCTGTACTCTCTCTTACAGAATGCTTTTATATGCCCATGCGCTATCTTTTTATGGGACTTATCGCAGGAAGTGTGCCGCTGCTCACAAAAAGCTCAGATATGACCTTTAAAAAGCTGCCGTGTATAATATTCGCATTTATCGGCACGGCGCTCGCCGCAGGACTCTCATTCCTTCCTCAGACGTCTGATATACAGGAAAAAAGCTTCATCATGCTTTTTTTCGCCGGAATAATGATAGCCGCCGCATTAATACTTCCCGGCATAAGCACTTCGCATATGCTGCTCTCAACAGGTATGTACGGTCCTGTACTCAAAGCCGTTTCCGATACGGATATACTATATCTTCTGCCTGTAATGCTCGGTACATTAACAGGTATCTTTCTGCTGACAAAGCTGCTCGGATATGCTCTCGTCAGGTTTAAAACACAGTCCTATATGCTCATAACAGGCTTTGTCACAGCGTCAGTCTACAGCATATATCCAGGCATGGCTCACGGAAATCAGGCTTTTATATGCTTCGGTATGTTCATTTCAGGCTTTATGCTGCTGTATTTTATTTCATTCAGAGTAAAAAACGAAAAAATATCGGCTTAACAGCCTAAAAAATTCAATAATTAATTGACTTATGACATGTTTTGCAATATAATTAATTCGTATCGATATTTTATTTTTATATTTTAAGTATGGAGGCAATAAAAATGAAAAGAGTCTACAATTTTTCCGCAGGTCCTTCTGTTCTTCCTGAGGTAGTTCTTAAAAGAGCTGCTGAGGAAATGTTTGACTATGAGGGCTGCGGACAGTCAGTAATGGAAATGTCACACCGTTCAAAGGTTTTCGAGGGCATCATCACAGGTGCTGAGAGCCTTCTCCGTGAAATAATGAACATTCCTGACAACTACAAGGTACTGTTCCTTCAGGGCGGCGCTTCAACACAGTTCACGGCTATCCCGATGAACCTCGGAACAAAGAGCGGCAAGGCTGACTATGTTCTTACAGGTCAGTGGGCTACAAAGGCTTACAAAGAGGCTGCAAGATATATCAACGCAAATGTCGTTGCATCATCAAAGGATAAGACATTCTCTTATATTCCTAAGCTCGACCCCGATACATTCACAAAGGATGCTGACTATTTCTACATCTGCATGAACAACACTATCTATGGTACTGTTTACCATGAGCTCCCCCAGACAGGCGATGTTCCGCTGGTAGCTGACGTTTCTTCATGCTTCCTCTCAGAGCCTATCGACGTTTCAAAGTTCGGCGTTATCTATGCAGGCGCTCAGAAGAACATGGCTCCCGCAGGTCTTGTTGTCGCTATCATCCGTGATGATCTTATCGGTCATGCTATGGATATCACTCCTACAATGCTCAACTTCCAGACTCATGCAGACAACGGCTCTATGTTCAATACTCCTCCCTGCTGGACTATCTATATAGCTAAGCTCGTTCTTGAGTGGATAAAGAACGATATCGGCGGTCTTGAGAACATGAAGATACGCAATGAGAAGAAGGCTTCTATCCTCTACAACTTCCTTGACAATTCTAAGATGTTCAAGGGCACTGTTGTTCCTGAGGACCGTTCACTCATGAACGTTCCCTTCATCACAGGCGATGCTGATCTTGACGCTAAGTTCGTTAAAGAGGCTGCTGCTAATGATTTCGTTAACATCAAGGGTCACCGTACAGTCGGCGGCATGAGAGCTTCTATCTACAATGCAATGCCTATCGAGGGCGTTGAAAAGCTCGTTAAGTTCATGGGCGAATTCGAGGCTGCAAACAGCTGATAAAAACAAAATTCTTTTCCCCGTTGCTGCCGCCGCACAATAATGCTGCGGCAGAACGGGAATTATTAATTATAATTATTTTAAAAGGGTGAATAATAATGTTCAACGTACAGACACTTAACAAGATCTCAAAGACAGGTCTTTCACGTCTTGGCGACAATTACAGCGTTGCTGATGACGTTCAGAATCCTGATGCTGTTCTCGTTCGTTCAGCTTCTATGCATGAAATGGAAATGCCCGAAAGCCTTCTCGCTATCGCAAGAGCAGGCGCAGGCGTTAACAACATTCCGCTCGACAAATGCTCTGAAAAGGGTATCGTAGTATTCAATACTCCCGGCGCAAACGCTAATGCAGTTAAAGAGCTTGTTCTCACAGGTCTTCTCCTCAGTTCCAGAAAGGTAGTTGACGGTATTGAGTGGGCAAAAACACTCAAAGGCAACGGAGACGCTGTAGGCAAGATGGTAGAAAAAGGCAAGAGCCAGTTCGTAGGTCCTGAAATAATGGGCAAAACTCTCGGCGTTATCGGTCTCGGCGCTATCGGCATACTCGTTGCA
>ONVG01000049.1 GCA_900321195.1 uncultured Eubacteriales bacterium | reverse complement strand
ACGATCATCTCACGGAAGGCTTCGATACGGTCGGTCTCGAAGAACATATGCTCAGTACGGCAAAGACCGATACCTTCTGCGCCGAGTTTTACTGCCTTAGCGGCATCTGTCGGTGTATTGTCTCTTGTAATAATGATAGCTGCGGCAAAAAGCTATAAAAAGACAAAGAAACGTCTTGAAGAGGATAAAAATAATAATAACGGCGATAATGACGATAATGACGATAATGACGTTAAAGATGTTAATGACGTTAAAGACGTTAAGGACGTTAAGGACGAAAAGCCGGAAGAAACCGACTTTGTTCCCTATGATACCGAAGAAAAAGACTCAGATGATAACGTTGAAGAAGTTGCCGAAGCCGGTCTTTCCGACACTTGCGCTGCCGAAGATGAAAATGTTCCGGCGAAAGATGACGATACTTTGACAGAGGATAAGGAAGAAGCTTTAGAAGCAGAGGAACAGGCTGCTGAGGATATCGGTGAAGAAAAAGAAGCTGATACCGTACAGGATGAAGAGCCTGTAGATATCTCGACAGCAGATGTAACTCCGGAGCCTGACGAGCCGGAAATTTACGTCAAGCCGCCGGAAAAGAAAAGCGCAGCTGTATTGTATAACAGCGAAAAGCCTACAGAACAGGCATTTACTGCACTTCTTGACAAGCTAAAGGAAAGCAGTACGGTAGATGACGAGTTTGAGTCAAAAAAAAAAGCATCCTCTGATATGAGCGCCGGAAAATCATCATCTGTCGATATAGAGCTTGAAATATCCAAATCTGCTGACGGAAGTCTTATAATAGGCGCACTCAGCGGAAGCGGAAAGCCGATAGATGTTGATATAAAGTACTCAGCCGACCTTAAAGCCGAGCGCATAAAGAAAATGAAGGAGCGTGGACTTGAAGACCCGTATCAGAACGAGATATATAATCGTAAGGATGCGGCTGTAAAGGACGGCTTTACGGTAAAGGCTAAGGATATGACAAAGGACGCGCAAAAGAGCAAAGCCGATGTCGGCAGCGCTTTGAGCGATGCAGCAGCAGGAACTGCGGCTGTAACTGCGATTTTAGAGAATGCCGACAGCACAAAAGCCGATGAAGCTATGGCAAACTCTGCTATATTTGCAGATAAAGACAATACCTCTGTCAAAGGAGTACCTTTGAAGAAGAGGACTATAATAATAAAGGACAAAACAAAGGACAAAACGGCAGATGCCGACAACAAAAAGAGGAGTGACAATGAAATGTTGGATCGTGATTCAGATATCATATACGAGGTAGCACCGAAGCCAAGGCAGGAAATAAAACCCTTGAAATCGGATTTTACTAATATTCCGAGACTTGAAAGTGTAAAGGCTGATGAATATAACAATCAGTATGACGAGATGAAGAAATCTATGCCGAAAAATCAGGCTTATACACAGAAATTCAGTTCTATGCAGTCTATACGCACACCAAAGCAGGAGACTGTTCTTCCGAAAGAGGAGAAGAAGCCTGAACCGGAAATCGTACAGCCAGTATCGGCTGAAAAAACAGAGCCTGTAATTGAGCCGAAGCCGGAGAAAAAGAGCGAACCCGATACAGAGCCTGCTAAGGAAACAAAAAATGAACCTGATGATTCCGATATCATCAAGTTCTATACAGGATATGATGACAATTCGGACGGTGAGGAAAAAGGTAATGATAAGGAAATAGTCATAAAAGACCATAAGAAGAAAACCGAGTCGTTGTCATTCGGTGACAGACTCAAAAGGTCATTAGGAAAATTCTTCTCTGGTGAAGTGCCGGAGGATGAGGACGAGGACGAAGAACTGTAAACGACAGAGGTGAGAGATTTGGGCGGAATAATAATAAAGAATGTTTTTGTTGTGGATCCGCTGAAAACTGCGGAGGGTGTCAAGGCTGACGGAACAGCAGACATATTCATAAAGGACGGTGTCTTTGCCGGTACAGATACAGCTGACGGGAGCGAGGTGGTTATAGACGGCAGCGGACTGAAAGCTGCGCCCGGACTTATCGACCTTCATGTACATCTTCGTGACCCTGGGCAGACTGAAAAAGAGGATATAATAACAGGCTGTAAGGCTGCAGCGGCAGGCGGTGTGACACAGCTGCTTGCAATGCCCAATACAAAGCCTGCTGTGGACAGTCCCGAAACTGTCAGCTATATCCTTGAAAAAGCAAAGGACGCAGATGCAAAGGTGCATGTAGTCGGAGCTATAACAAAAGGTCTCGGCGGACATGAAGCAACAGACATTGATGCTATGTACAAAGCAGGTATATCCGCATTGTCGGATGACGGTGTTCCGGTACTTGATACATCAATAATGGTAAAGGCGATGAAAAAAGCCGCAGAGCTTGGCATACCCGTTACTGCACATTGTGAAGATCCGTATCTTGCAGGCGGAAAGGTAAACGAGGGTGAGATATCCGAAAGCTTAGGCGTAAAAGGGATGCCGTCAGCCGCTGAGGATGCAGGAACGGCAAGGGAGATAGCGCTTGCAGAAAGCTACGGACTGCCCGTACATATATGTCATGTAAGCACAGCAACATCGACAGCTATGATACGTGATGCAAAAAAGCGCGGTGTCCGTGTCACAGCCGAAACAGCACCGCATTATCTCATGCTGACCGAAAACGAGCTTATGAAGCGTGATGCTGATTACCGCATGAATCCGCCGCTGCGTACCGAAAAGGACAGGCTTGCAATGATAGAAGCGCTGAAAGACGGCACTATAGACGCCATAGCAACAGACCATGCGCCGCATACTCCGAAAGAAAAATCCGACTTTGTAAATGCGCCGAACGGTTCTATCGGTATGGAAACATCATTTGCGGCTGCTTATACTGTTCTTGTAAAGGGCGGAATCATGAGTGAAGAAGAGCTTATCCGCAAAATGTCGTCAGAGCCTGCGGCTATACTCGGAACATACGGCGGCGGCTTTGCAAAAGGCGAACCGGCTGACATGATGCTTTATCGTGAAGAGGAATGGACAGTTGACCCCGAAAAACTTCACGGAAAGTCTAAAAACACGCCTTTCAAGAACCTGACTCTCGGCGCAAAGGTAAAGCTCACAATATTTGGCGGCAGAATAGTATTCAATGACCTATGAATTCGTAATAAAAGCGAATTTCTGATAAATAACTACTAAAATATAAGACGGAGGCGGAAAATATGTCACTTGACAGACTTATCAAAGGCATAAAGGAAATGAACAACCCTACAGTAGCAGGTCTTGACCCGAAGCTTGATTATATTCCAGAATATATCAGGCAGGCTGCATACGAGAAATACGGAAAGACACTCGAAGGCGCAGCAGAAGCACTTTTTGAGTTCAACAAGGGACTTATAGATGCGCTTTGCGATATAGTTCCTGCTGTAAAGCCGCAGGCAGCCTACTATGAGATGTACGGCTGGCAGGGCGTAAGAGCACTTGAAAGAACTATAGCTTATGCAAAGAGCAAGGGAATGTTCGTTATAACAGACGGAAAGAGAAATGATATCGGCACAACTATGGAAGCATACGCAAAGGCGCATTTAGGTGTTACAGATGTTGAGGGCGAAAGCTTTGAAGCATTCGGCGGAGATGCGCTGACAGTAAACGGCTATCTTGGAACAGACGGTGTAAAGCCTGTTATAAACGTTTGCAAAGATAAAGACAAAGGCATGTTCATACTTGTAAAGACATCAAATCCGTCATCCGGAGAGCTTCAGGACAGAAGCATCGATGATGGTCTTACCATATACCGCACAATGGGAAACATGTGTGAAAAATGGGGAGAGGAGCTTATGGGTGAATACGGCTACTCGGGTGTAGGCGCTGTAGTAGGCGCAACATATCCCGAACAGTTAGGAGAGCTTAGAAAGGCTTTGCCGCACACGTTTTTCCTTGTACCCGGATACGGCGCACAGGGCGGCGGCGCAAAGGATGTTGCTCCCGCATTTGACGAAAACGGCATAGGCGCAGTAATAAACTCATCAAGAGGAATTATGTGTGCATGGAAAAAAGAGGAAGGACTTGACCCGAAGGATTACGCTCAGGCTGCAAGGCGTGAAGCTATCCGCATGAGAGACGAGATAAATTCAGTTAAAAATTAATTTTTATAGGCACAGGCAAGACCGCTGTCAATAAGACAAGCGCTCGAAGCCTGTGCCTTTTTTATCTTTAAATGTTTGAAATTAATGTATTGACAAATAAGAATTATGGTGTTATAATTAATTCAACGATTAAACAATCTTTTAATTATTTCAAAGGAGATGTTCTTATGAAAAAGACCTACAAAATTGATGTTGACTGTGCGAACTGTGCAAACAAAATGGAAAATGCCGCAAAAAAGACCGAGGGCGTAAAGGATGCGGTCGTTAACTTTATGACTCTTAAAATGTCGGTCGAATTCGAGGAAGGCGCAGATACTAAAGCTGTAATGCAGGAAGTACTTAAAAACTGCAAAAAAGTTGAAAGCGACTGCGAAATATTTCTTAAATAATTCATAATTCATAATTATCGGGACAGGTGATGAGCATGAACAGAAAACAGAAGAAAAATCTTATAAGGATAATAGTCTCGGCATCGCTTATGGTCGGACTTATCTTTGTGCCAGTAAGCGGTGTGCTTCGTTTTATACTGTTTCTTGTTCCCTATATCATAATAGGCTATGATATCCTGATAAAAGCCGCTAAGGGTATCAAAAATTTACAGCCGTTTGATGAATGCTTTCTTATGGCTATCGCAACTGTCGGAGCTATGACAGTTGCTGTGATAAACGACGGAGATTATGTTGAAGCCATAGCCGTAATGCTTTTCTATCAGATAGGCGAGCTGTTCCAGAGCTATGCTGTAGGCAAAAGCCGCAGGAATATAAGCGAGCTTATGGATATTCGTCCCGATCATGCAAATATTGAGGTTGACGGAGAGCTTGAACAGGTTGACCCCGATGAAGTAGAACCCGGTTCTGTTATAGTTGTACAGCCCGGTGAAAAAATACCGATAGACGGTATAATTATTAACGGAAACTCTACCCTTAACACAAGCGCACTGACAGGTGAAAGCCTGCCGAGAAATGTGCATGAGGGTGATGAAGTCGTAAGCGGCTGTATAAATATGAGCGGCGTACTGAGAATAAAAACAACTAAGGAATTCGGTGAATCTACAGTATCAAAAATTCTGGAGCTTGTCGAGAATGCAAGCTCCAGAAAATCAAAGTCGGAGAACTTCATATCAAAATTTGCGAGAGTTTATACTCCTGTTGTAGTATTATGCGCCGCTGCATTGGCTGTACTGCCGCCCGTCATAATGATGATGCTTGGCAACAGCGCTCATTGGGGAACATGGATATACAGAGCACTTACCTTCCTTGTAATAAGCTGTCCTTGCGCTTTGGTAATAAGCATACCGCTGAGCTTTTTTGCAGGTATCGGAGGCGCAAGCCGTGAGGGTGTGCTTGTAAAAGGCTCTAACTGTCTTGAAACGCTTTCTAAAACAAAGACAGTCGTTTTTGACAAAACAGGAACTCTGACAAAGGGCGTATTTGAGGTTACGGCTGTGCATCCTGAAATAGTTGACAAGAATACACTTCTTCATCTTGCCGCACATGTAGAGAGATATTCCGCACATCCTATAGCCGTTTCGCTTAAAAACGCATATCTCGATGAAAAGGATGAATGTGTCATAAAGGATGTTGAGGAGACGGCAGGTCATGGAGTAAAGGCGAATGTTAACGGCAATATAATATGTGTCGGAAATGAAAAGCTTATGAAGCTTTCGGGAGCAAAGCCTGTATCATGCAGGCATTGTGAGGAGTCGGGACACAGCGGCTCTGTTATCCATATATCAAGGAACGGAGAATATATAGGACATATAGTGATATCCGATGTTATAAAGCCGAATGCGGAAAAAGCGCTTGCCGAGCTTAAACGTACAGGAATAAAAAAGACTGTCATGCTGACAGGAGACTCCGAAAAAGCAGCCTGCGCCGCCGCAAAAAAATTATCGATAGACGAATATTACAGCGAGCTTCTGCCGGGTGATAAAGTGGATAAGCTTGAAGAAATACTTGCGGATAAGAATTCGGGCGTAACCGCCTTTGTCGGTGACGGTATAAATGATGCGCCTGTGCTTTCAAGAGCAGATGTCGGCATAGCTATGGGTGCAATGGGCTCTGATGCGGCTATCGAGGCGGCGGATATAGTCCTTATGGATGACGATCCTCTCAGAATATCAAAGGCTATTAAAATATCAAGAAAATGTTTAAGGATAGTCAAGGAAAATATATGGTTCTCCATAGGTGTAAAGGTCTTGTGCCTTATACTCGGCGCAGCAGGCTTTGCTAATATGTGGGCGGCTGTTTTTGCTGATGTCGGAGTTATGGTAATAGCCGTTCTTAATGCGATACGTGCGCTCTTTGTAAAAAACATATAAAATCTGTTGACATTTCCGTAAGTTTCAGGTATCATAAAAATTGGTATAAATAAAGCATATTATTGTACGATACTGACGAAACGGAGATGATAATATGAAAGAAAATAATATAGTAAACAGTGAGGATATAAAACAGTCGGCGGATAAAATGGCAAAGGAGCTTGTCAGGATATCCGAAAGCATGGAATTTGATGAAGAGGCTCTTCTTGATATGGTGCAGGAAACTATAATTCCTGTTGAGCAGTTTTTTGCAAATTACACCTGCGCTATCATGGAGATAGAAACTAAATTCAAGGTTCTGAATGAGCAGTTTTCACTTATATATGACGGCAATCCTATTGAGTCCATAAAAAGCAGGATAAAGGACTATGACAGCATAATCAGAAAGATAATAAAGAAAAATCTGCCGAGAACGCTTGAAGCAATAGAAGAAAATATCAATGACATAGCAGGCGTAAGAGTAATATGCTCCTTCGAGGAGGATATCTACAGGCTTGCAAGATGCCTTTTGCAGCAGGACGATATAACTCTGATAAGTAAGAAGGACTATATCAGGAACCCGAAGCCGAGCGGCTACAGGAGCCTTCATCTTATTGTATCTGTGCCTATTTTTCTTGAAAACGAGAAGAAGGATGTAAAAGTAGAGGTACAGCTCAGAACTATAGCTATGGACTTCTGGGCGAGCCTTGAACACAAGCTGAAATACAAAAAGGATATAGCCCCCGAAAAGCTGGAGGTGCTTACAAAAGAGCTTGTTGACTGTGCAAATGTAAGCGCTTCTCTTGACAGCCGTATGCAGAACATACGGAATATCATACTTGGAAAGTCGGCGGATAATTATTATTGATAAAAGTATAGTAAGGTGATATAAATGGATAATAATTTTATTGTTGCTGATAATGAGAAAAAAGAAGATGCTGCGGGTAGGCTTGCTCAAAAGCTTGACGCACTTATAAAAGAAGCAGAAAAGATTGACAAAGAAAATGAAAGGCTTAATTTGATAAACTCAGAGCTTCATGAAGAAAATGAAGGGCTTAAAAAAGAAAATAAAATGCTTAAATCGATAAACTCAGAGCTTCATGAAAAAATTGAAAGTCTTGAAAAAGAAAATAGAAAGCTTAATGAAAATATAGAACATCTTTGCAGGGGAATCGATGAGCTTAAAAAAGGTTTGATGATATTTACAAAAGGTGTTCGGAATTCGGAAATATTCTCTCAGGATTCTGACCGAAACAAGAAGTGTTTCATGTAAGTCTTTCACGAAGGTAAAGGAGAAGCTTTTTCTCGCGCCTTGATACCTGTACCTGTGTCATGCCGAGTATTTCGGCGGCTTTTGATTGTGTAAGGTCTTTGTAGAAGCGCAGCTCGATAAGCCTTCTGTCTTTTTCGCTAAGACGTTCAAGCTCCGACCTTAAAGACATTATTTCTGTTATACTCTCATCCGGTGAGTCCGTCGGTATATCCGACTGTATCTCACCGTCATCATTTGTTATTGTAAGCGATACAGGCGGCATGGCGGCGGAAATTCCTTCTGCCGCCAATTCTTTTGATATGCCTAATTTTTCTGCAAGCTCCGAAACGGTCGGTTCACGTCCCGTTTCGGATATAAATTTTTCGCTCTCCCTTGTGAGCTTCAGGGATAGCTCTTTCAGACCTCTTGATATCTTCACCGAGCCGCCGTCACGGAAAAGCCGCTTTATCTCTCCGATAATAACAGGTACGGCATAGGTAGAAAATTTGTATCCAAGCTCTGTGTTGAAATTGTCTGCCGCTTTTACAAGTCCCATACAGCCCGCTTGATAAAGGTCGTCATATTCTATACCGCGTCCCTTGAAGCGCTTTGCACATGCATGTACAAGACCGAGATTTTCTTCTATATCAATATTGTTGTGTTCAGACATTTTCTAACCTCTGTCATTACGAATTATTGTAAATTCTTTGGCTGAGTCTTTTTTTGAGTGTGACGGTAGTACCCTTGCCGACAGATGAACGGACGCTTACATTGTCGGTAAAGCTCTGCATAACGGCAAAGCCAAGACCTGCTCTGTCATCCGATGGCGCAGTGGTATAAAGCGGCTCCATAGCTTTTCTGATATCCTCGATACCGCAGCCTTTGTCACGAATTTTAATGATGACCTCGGAATTAGGATATATCTTCACCTGTACATTTATTTTTCCGATAGTATTTTTATATGCATGTACGACACAGTTGGTAACGGCTTCGGAAACAGCTGTTCTTATGTCGTTAAGCTCGCTTATGGTAGGGTCGAGCTGTGCAATGAATGCCGATACTGCCGAACGCGCAAAGCCCTCGTTTGATGACCTGCTCTCAAAGCTAAGCTCCATTTCATTCAGCGTTTTCATATACTTCTCCTTTCTGCTCAATAACGCCTAAGACTTTAAGTCCCGAAAGAGTCATTATCCTTTCGAGTTCTTGTGGAATGTTTACAACCTTCAGATCACCGCCGTAAAGATGTATCATGCGGTATCTGCCCATTATAAGACCTATGCCGCTGCTGTCCATAAAGCTGACTTCCGAAAAGTCGAGCCTGAGAACAGACGGCTTTTTTTGTTGTATGAGAGAGTCGATGTTTTCCCTTGCAAGCCTTGCGGAGTGATGGTCTAACTCTCCCGAAAGCACATAGGACATTTCATTCCCGTTAAAGCTTACTCTGTCTTTCAATCTGCTGACCTCCGATATTATTTGTTACACTATGATATCATATATTATTTCATTATCCTGTCGAAGTCTGTACCTGCGCAGAAATCAATTTTATCTGCCAGCGGCGGAGTGCCTCCGCAGTCAATTACGTTTTCGCGCGGTAAAACGCGCTTACTTTACATTAACTTAC
>ONVG01000107.1 GCA_900321195.1 uncultured Eubacteriales bacterium | reverse complement strand
CGACAAGGAAAAGGCAGCCCTTAAAAAATCCGCCGATACATTAAAGAGTGTAATTGATGATGTTTTTCCCGAATAACAGAGAAACACAGCCGCTCATGAACTGACGGCTGTGTTTTTTTGCTTTTATTCATCAAAAAGCGGCGTGGAGAAATATCTTTCCGCTGTATCGGGAAGTATAGTAACGACAGTCTTTCCGGGGCCGAGCTTTTCCGCAAGCTTCAGAGCCGCCGCAACATTGGTTCCTGCCGATATGCCGCACATTATGCCCTCAAGGGATGCAAGCTGCTTTGCTGTGTTTATCGCGTCCTCATCTGTTACGATGTGGATGTGGTCATATATTTTCGTGTTGAGTATAGACGGTATTATGCCGTCGCCTATACCCACGTTAAGCCCTTCAAATTTTACAAAAATATCGGCATTGCCGGGTTTGTTCAGTCTGTTGAGCTTTATCATAGGCGTATGGCCTATTGCTTCAAGAATATTATTATATACCATTTTACAGATCATCTCCCAAGCAGTGATTTTACCATATTTTCACGCGGCTATTTTTCTTTATGAGAAAAAATAAAATAAATACGGCAGTTATATAAAATATAATACGTTTAAAATAATAAACGGGTGTCCGTCATACTGCGGACACCCGTATTTTCACCTGTGTGCTATATCTTTATATTCAACTCTGTCATGAATATTTTTGTATGCGGGACGGATTATCTTGCTTGGGTTGACAAGCTCTTCCATTCTGTGAGCCGACCAGCCCGCGATCCTTGCGATAGCGAAAATAGGAGTAAAAAGCTTTGGCGGCAGGTCTAACATACTGTAAACAAAGCCGCTGTAGAAATCGACATTTGCGCTTACGCCTTTGTATATCCTGCGCTCCTTTGCTATGACTTCGGGAGCAAGCTTTTCGACCGTTGAATAAAGCTTGAATTCATCTAATTTTCCCTTTTCTTCCGAAAGCTTTTCGACAAAGCCCTTGAACACTCTTGCTCTGGGGTCTGATATGGAATATACGGCATGTCCCATACCGTATATCAGTCCCGACTTGTCGAAAGCCTCACCGTGAAGGAGCTTTGTAAGATAGCTGCGCACCTCGTCCTCATCATTGTAGTCTGAAATGTTCTTTTCCATATCCTCAAACATTTTTACCACCTTGATGTTAGCACCGCCGTGTTTGGGACCTTTAAGAGAGCCGAGAGCCGCAGCTATAGCGGAATAGGTATCGGTTCCCGATGATGTAACGACATGTGTTGTAAATGTGGAGTTGTTGCCGCCGCCGTGTTCAGCATGTAGCACGAGTGACATATCAAGCAGCTTTGCTTCAAGCCTTGTATATTTTGAATCATGCCGCAGCATGTGGAGAATATTTTCGGCAGTTGAAAGCTCAGGACGGGGCGGATGTATTATAAGACTCTGATTTCTGCGGTAATGGCTGTAAGCCTGATAGCTGTACACAGAGATAACGGGGAAGGTAGCAATAAGCTGCAGGCACTGTCTGAGTACATTCGGAAGAGATGTATCATCAGCCTTCGGGTCGTATGAATACAGAGTCAGGACACTTCTTGCAAGAGCGTTCATCATATCGCTGCTCGGCGCTTTGAGGATGACGTCGCGTGTGAAATAATGCGGCAGATTACGGTAATACGCAAGAAGTCTGTTTATTTGTTCAAATTGTTCCTTGTTTGGAAGAGTGCCGAACATAAGAAGATAAACTACCTCTTCAAATCCGAAACGGTCATCATGTATGAAGCCCTTTACTATATCCTCAACGTCTACACCTCTGTAATACAGCTTACCGTCACAAGGACGTGTTTCTCCGTTAACTGTAACGTTTGAGCATATTTCAGATATTTCCGTAAGACCTGCAAGAACGCCCTTGCCGTTTATGTCGCGAAGTCCGCGCTTTACATCATATTTTGAATAAAGCTCTTTGTTTATTTTTCCGTTTTTTTCGCACAGCTTGCTGAGTTCGATAAGCTCAGGCGTTATTTTTGAAAAATCTTCATTAGTTGGCAATTTTATCATCTCCGTTTATACATAATAAATGCACATTTAGGTTAAATATATTATAATTATAGCACATAACCAAAAAATGTAAATAATAAATTTGTGGATATTTTATTAATTCTGTATTATTCACTTTTACGGCAGCCCTGTATTATATTTCTTATTTTAAGCTCGTGATTTATGAGATTAAGCACACGGCGCTTGTCGCCGCTCCATTTCGGAGCGATAAGCTCTTTTTTGTTCCCGTCGCCTGTCAGCCTGTGTATGACTGTATTTTCGGGCAGTATTGAAATAATGTCTGCGACAAGTGAGATGTATTCATTTTCGCTCAGAACATCAAATTCACCCCTGCGGTACATTTCGGCAAGCCTTGTATTTTCCAGAACATGAAGGAGCTGCAGCTTTATGCCGTCAGAGCCTGTTTTTCCTATATGCTCGGCTGTTTTCAGGATATCGTCACGGCTTTCGTGAGGAAGTCCGATTATCATATGCGTTATGACGCTTATCCCTATCGATCTGAGCTTTTTCACAGCCTCGTCATAGCATTCAGTATCATAACCTCTGTTTATCAGCTCGGCTGTTTTCGGGTGGATAGTCTGTAAGCCAAGCTCGACCCAGACGGGTTTTATTTCTGCAAGTCCGGCAAGCAGTTCAAGCTTGTCATCTTCAAGGCAGTCGGGTCTTGTAGCTATTGAGAGCACTGCTATATCATCACGCATTATGACGGGACGGAAAAGCCTTTCAAGATATCCGACAGGCGCATAGGTGTTTGTATAAGCCTGAAAATAAGCTATGTAGCTTTCGCCGTCAAATTTATTTTTAACAAGCTCTTTTGCGGCTTCTATCTGTCTGTCGGTATCGTCCGAGCAGTCACAGGCAAAATCTCCCGAACCGCCGCTGCTGCAAAAGATACAGCCGCCGAAGGATATTTTCCCGTCACGGTTAGGACAGCTCATTCCGCCGCTGAGTGAAAGCTTGTAGAGCTTTTTGCCGAAAGTATTTTTAAGATATGAATCGAGAGAATAGTATCTTCTGCCGCCGCGGAGCTTAGTTATATCGTCCATATAATAAAACCTCATTAAAAATAAAGGGGGAAACCGAATGTTTCCCCCATGAAACAATGTCTTGAATTTTAATTCAGGCTTCGGGAGCAAAGTTTTCCTTGCCTACGCCGCAAAGAGGACATGTCCAATCATCCGGAATATCTTCAAAAGGAGTTCCTTCTGCGATGCCGTTATTGGGATCACCCTCTATCGGATCATAAACATAACCGCATACCTCACATACGTATTTCATCAAGCTGCACCTCCTGTCCATAAATTTACTGTATGATCAATTATACATTATTGCAGCATTCAAGTCAATTAATTTTATTAATTTTTATACATTATTAGATGCTTCATCCAAAATTTCGTATTGAATGCTGTCTATTTTGCTTGAAACATTGTTTGCTGTTCTATTGTAAGCATCTGAAAAGACAGTGTTGTATCTTTTAGCCGCAAAGTATCCGAGGAAAAAAGCCGCTGCTGCCAAGAGTACTGTTATGATAATGACAGTGATAATAAAACGGGGGCTGCTTTTTGAGCTGTGATATGTTTTCATGGCTGCTCCTTATTCCGTATCAGCGTTTTTTTATCCTCATTGCGATAACGGTTATATCATCATCATGTCCGTCAGTTCGTCTTGCGGCGGCTTCATCATTTATAAGATCGGCAAGCTCCTGCATGCTTTTTTCGTCCCAGCGCATAATTATACGTTCTATCCATTCCTCGCCGCTGCTTACAGCGCCGTCCGATACCATAACGATTATATCATTTTCCGAAAGCTCGTCCTCAGTATATGCAAATTCCACATCCGTAAGTATTCCGGCAGGCAGTGAAGGCGATTCGGCGCGGTACATCTCACCGTCCTTTCTTATGAATGACAGAGCAGCGCCTGCTTTCATAAAATCAGCAGTGCCGGTGTACATGTCTATCGATACGACATCAAGCGTGGCGAGCGATTCATCCTCGGATTTCACCATAAGAGCAGAATTGACTACCTTCAGCGAGCAGTCGAAGCCAAGTCCGGCTTTTATGAGCTTTGACATTATGCTTACAGCCATACCGCTGTCAACAGCGGCTCTTCCGCCTGTGCCCATTCCGTCGCTCAGTACGGTTATCATTCTTCCCATGCCGTCATTGAAATAACGGAAATTATCTCCGCAAAGCCTTCCGCTGCTGCAAACATGCTGACTTGACGCTATCTCGACATCAAGAGAAGGCTTTTCGCAGAATACTATCCTGCATCTTCCGAAGGCGGCTGTTATGCCGGGAATGTCGAAGCGTCTGCCGCAGAGCTTTGATATCTCATGTATCATAAGCGCGCGTTTGAGCTTTTTTCTGTCCTCGTCATATATTTCGGCTTCTATATTCATTCTCCCGACATGATCTACACGGCAGCTTATGTCTATAGGAGTAAGACCAAGCTCCTTGAATTTTATAAACAGCCTTTCGGAAAGCTCATTGTCAAAATATTCATAGTTCTCATATTCGTCCGCCATTTCACCGAGTATATCTCCCAGACCGCAGAACTGCCCCGCAACTACCGAGCGTATCTCATCGACACGCTTTGACGCGGCTTCTGACGCAAGATAGCTTTTGTAGCATTTGTTTACAGCGGCTGCCATTTCAACGCTGCGGCAGCATTTCTGCTTTATATCGCTGCGGAAATCGTCAGCGGTTATGCATCCGTCACGGCGCAGCTTTTCGCTTACATGCCCGAATGCTTCCAAAGAAATGCCGTCATGGTGTTCCCAGCAAAAGACCCTCATCCCGCACCTTTTGCACGTTTCGTCAACAGCCTTCTGATAGACATTTTCAAGCGTGGGAGTTACTACTCCCGAAAGCTTTTCTGCGACCTCCTCGACATTTGCCGAAACATCGGAAAGCGCTTTTGACGCGAAGTCAAGACGCATTATGACCGAGCGCCTTAGTCCCTCACAATGCTCGTCTTTTTTTGAAGTGCGGAACAATGCGGATATAAAGCTGCCTGTGCTTTTTGGTATTATCGCAAATATGGTTCCTGCGGCAAAGGTTTCGTATATCATGTTTATTACAGACGCTGCATTTCCCGACTGTAAGGATACCACACTGCTTCCGAGTACAAGGGCAATGCCTGCGGCTATCCTTCCGGCAGGCGCAAACAGTCCCGACATAAGACCGCCGAAAGCGAAAGCCGCGCCTATGAAATAATACTCCTCGGATGCAAGACTGAGCACTATTCCGGAAGATATGCCGGCTACAGAGCCGCCGAAAACTCCGCCGAATTTTGCGGCAAAGAGTATGCATACAGCGGCTATGACATGCCCGAATGATATAGTTCCTATTGTTATTCCGGAAAGTGAAAGTATTCCGATGCATCCGCTCAGTATAAGGCAGGCGGTTTCCTGCGGAAGGAGC
>ONVG01000197.1 GCA_900321195.1 uncultured Eubacteriales bacterium | reverse complement strand
TTGCCTCCATTTCTCTTTTATCGGACTCTGAAAGCCCTTATTATCCTTTTGAATAAAAGAATCTGTTTTGCTGCATCCGCATACTGTGATAAGTATAACATATAGCAAGACAACAGGTATATACCTTTTGATAATTATTTCTTCATAAAACCACCACCTATCCCGCCTGACCTGGATTTTCGCCTTGCCGTTGCGGTCTTGCAGAGCCCGGCCCTGAGAACAGAACCCATAATAATAAAGCATTCTATCGGATATCAGTATTAGTTATATTCAAATCTTTTTCATCCATTTCTTTCTTCTGAAAACGATCCATGATAGTATCAGACGCACACATTCTTCCATTGAAAGGATAAAATACACAACGGGAATCGGGAGCTTCCATACATAAGCGCTGAGCAGTGCCAGCGGTACGCCGACGCCCCATGTGCCTATAAGTTCGATGATCATTACTGTCTTGGTCCGTCCGCCGCTTTTGATAATGCCGCCGCCGATTATCATGTTCATCACCTTGACAGGTGAAACGACTGCAAACACCAGCAATATCTGCTGTGCGGTGAGCTTGACATATTTTTCTACATTGTAAGCGTCAGTATAATAATTCATTAAATATATCAGCGCAACCGACAATACAAATGATCCGATAAGTCCGTATAATATCATCTTTTTTGATTTTTCATAAGCAGAATCAAAGCTGCCCTTACCAAGCTCCTTGCCTATCAGTATTCCCGAAGCCTGCGCCAGACCGCTGAGTGCTCCTATCATCAGCCCCTGTATCGGATAGGTGAGCGTCATTCCCGCACATTCAAGCGTACCTATGTGGCCATAGACGGAAGCATAAATATTCTCGCTCAGGCTCCACATAAACTCGGTCACAAGGATCGGCAGCAGAATAGCAACATATTTTCCGTAAGTCATCTTTGTAAGCTTTACGGAAAAATGGAGTTCTGATTTATTCTTTCTGCAAACGACGATCAGGCTTATTACCAGCAAAAGCGTATTGAAAAGCTGTGAAATAACTGTTGCTAAACCTGCACCGCTTGATCCCATGGAAGCAAATCCGAACTTGCCGAAAATCAGAACATAATTCAGTCCGGTATTTACAGCGTTTGCCATAATGCTGAATATAAGCGGCAGGGCTGCTTTTTCCATACACCGCAAGCGCGTAGAAATCAGCATATCTATTGCATAAGGTAAATACCCGAAGGAAATGATCATAAGATATCCGGAAGCTGTTTTTACCGTCTCTTTATCGGTTGAGTACAGACTCATAAGCTGAGTCGGAAGCAGCAGGCATACTGACATAAATATAACAGCGATCACTAAGGAAACAGATGTATTCAGACAAAAGCTGCGGTTCACCTCTTTTTCGTCCTTCGCGCCGATATACTGTGAGATCATAATTCCAGCAACTGAAACAACCGCTCCGATAACAACTCCATACAAAGATGAAAGCTTTCCTGCGATACCTACGGCAGCGACGCTTGTACATCCCAGATTACCGACCATTATCTGATCAACGATGCTGAATGATGCCTGCAGCATGCTTTGCAGCGCAACAGGAACGGCAATTTTCGTTACCGATCGTAAAAATGAATGTGACCGCATAAACATCCCTCCGTATTTATCGTTCAATGAGATTATAAAACGGAGACAGCAATAATTCAATAGGTTAATCGCGTAACCTCGTTCAAAAACAGGTCAGCATTTTTATACACTTTGTCAATTATTATTTAAAAAATAAGTGAACAAAAGACGGAGAAATTTTGTCAATAGTCTGAATCGCAGCGTCAACGCTGCACCTATTCATTCCTGTTTGAAAGAAAAACCTCAGGATTTATTCTTCCGCAATAATTGTCCGTGATCTGCACGATCCGCTCATGGCTTGTACTGCATAAAATTATTGCTTTTAGTAAACCTGAAATCAATATAGAGCAAAACCTCATATCCGATGCAGAGGCACTTGTACAGTTGGAAACGATAGAATTTGATGTCCACGAAGGAAAAGAAGCCGCCTTTGAAAATGTCAATATTATTCCGTTTTCACGGCCATTTACATTTGCAATTTTTATCCCATTTTTCCTTCCCAAAGGATTACTGACCGGCTGATGTCGCTGCCTTCGTGATAGCCTGATCATAGAGTACGCTGTGGTCAAAGGTAAGGCACAGATTATGTGTTCCTCTGGTAACCGCCGCAGATTTGTATTCTATTGTATATATCAGTGTGGGAATATGTATTCTGAGAACAAGGTGCCGAGAAAATATCCGGGGAAGAAAAAATGACTCCCATGATTCAGGATATCATGGGAGTTTCACTATTTATCAGATACTTTGCGTATGCTGTTTAGTAGCTGTAATACTGTATCAGAGGTTCATTTTTTTCATCTGCATTCTCTACGATAATTGCATTTGCTGAATTAAAGTTGGCAGGTTTCAGACCAATATAGTAGTTATAATCAAAATCGTCCTCTGAAAAATCATTGATAGTTTCAATATATCTGGCGGCTTTAGCAAAAACCTCTGATAGTTCACGGACATCTTTTTCTGAGTATGTTTCGCCCTCTTTGTTAAAATACAGCTCTATACCATCATCTGCAGATGTGACATCAAAATGAATGCTCATTTTAAAAAAATTAAAAGAATATTCCTTCAGGATATCTGAAACTTTGTTAATGTATTCGTTTCTGTTTTTAATTCGAGAAGATATATTCAGATAAAAATACATGAGTTCAGCTCGCCATAAAGCAGACTTGTCAAAATTTGATTTCTTCGTCGGAAGAGGTTTTCCTTTATTTTG